>NZ_JBDNGN010000031.1:0-10393 GCF_041689225.1 Hyphomonas sp.
GGTCGTGTTTGATATAATGACAGCTGGTTTGCAAGAGCCGATGTGCGGCGCGCGTCGGGTTCGACCGGCCGGAAAAGTGTTAACGTGTCCTTGCCGGGTTCCGCCAATACGGGTTTCCCGGTTCACCGTGTGTGCATTTGGCTGTGGTAACCATACAAATTGAAGGCGGCAGAACAGCCGCTCAGGAATGACCGAAGGTCACTTCCGAAGCCGCAGAATGAGGTCAACTTTACGCGATGCGTTTCCCGACACAGTGCCATTCCATCAAGATTCGAGCCCTTCTGGCCGCCAGCGCTTTTGCGCTTGTGGCTACAGGACCCGCTGACGCGAGCAAGCGCAACCCTGCGCCGATCGTCTATGCCGGGCAGGGCGGCACGGTTGAGCCCATGCGCAAAGTTCCGGTAGAGGCGCCGCCGAGCCGATCGTCTGCGCCCGCACCCGGCGAGGAGGGCAATCGCATTGCTTTCCGCTACCCGGGACAAGCTGCCATGCGCCAGCCAGAACCTGTGGCGCGCGAATATGCGAGCGTAAACGCGCCACAAAGGTCTGCACCACAACAGGTGACCGAACAGGCGATGACACCCAACAATTTTGACGCACAGGCAGCAGCTGCGCGAATTGCGGCCGCGCGTGAGGCGCAGGTCGTGGAATCGGAGCCCCTGGTTGCGCTTGAGCCCGTGCCGCAAACTCAAGGGTTGGGGACCGTGACGCCTGTCCCGATGGCCGTCGCACCTGCGAGTGCGTACCTGACGTCGCTTGAGGCCGCACCCGTGTTCGACGAAACGGGCATCAGCGTGACCTATGGCGACGAATTTTCAGGCCTTCCGACAGCGAATGGCGAAGTCTTCGAACAGGATGGGATGACTGCGGCGCACCCGACATTGCCGCTGCCCAGCCTCGTGCAAGTCATCAATCTCGATACGCAAAAACAGGTGGTGGTACGGGTCAATGACCGTGGGCCGTTTGAGGACGGTGCGTCATTGCAGCTGTCAAAGCGTGCGGCGAGCGAACTGGAATCAGGTCCAGACGGCCGCGCGAATGTGCGCGTCCGCTATCTTGGTCCGGCTCCCGTGAACCATCAAACGGTCGCCTATAAGCCATCCATGACGTCCGAGCGCGTGATCCCGGCGAGCTATACCGTCGGGGCCCAGGCACCGGAGCAAATGCCGGTGATCTATGCGTCAGCCAATCAGGTTGCCGCTCCTGTTTTCACAGCGTCCGCCCAAACGGGGCAGGGTGCTTATTTTGTCCAGGTCGGTTCTTTCGCCGATATCGGCAACGCACAGTCCTTCCAACAATCGCTGGGATATGACCTTCCGGTATTGATCGTGCCGGCACGTGTGAACGGTTCTGACTATTTCCGGGTCAGGGTCGGTCCGCTCGACACTTGGTCATATGCGGCTGAGATGCGCGACGACCTTGCCGATCGCGGTATCGCGAATGGCCGTATCGTCTCGGCAGACTAGCCGATACGGCGCAACGCCCCATTGACGCTGACCACAAACCGGCCCCTTTTCCCCATTACAAGGGAATGAGGGCCGCACGTCGTCTGGCCGTCGTCTAATTGCAATGGAGGCCCAGGCCACATGAAGTGCAGAACACCTATCCTCGCCACAATCGCACTCCTGTCCCTGCTGGCCGCTCCGGCGGGCGCGCAGATGATCGATACGCCGGCGCAGCATGCTGTCATCCTAGACAATATGACGGGTGAAATCCTGTTTTCAAAGGATGGCGCCGAACCGATGATTCCCGCCTCGATGACCAAGATGATGACGGCCTATCTGGTCTTCGACATGGTCAAGCGCGGCGAATTGAAGATGACGGATCGCCTGACGGTCAGCGCCGATGCCTGGCGACGCGGCGGGTTCCCCTCCGGCACATCGACGATGGGTCTTGTGCCGAAGGATACTCCAACGATTGAAGAGCTGCTCCATGGTGTGATCATCATGTCGGGCAATGATGCCTGTATCGTTCTGGCGGAAGGCATTTCCGGGTCCGAGGAAGCCTTCGCCAAACGCATGACACAACTAGCGCATGACAAGGGGCTGAAATCCGCGAACTTCCTGAATTCAACGGGGCTCGAGGATATCGGCCATGTCATATCGGCCGAGGACCTGGCGCGGCTTGCAAAGCTCACGATCGACGACTTTCCGGAATATTATGACTGGTATGAACTTCCCGCTTATTCCTGGCGCGAATACACGCAGCCCAACCGCAACCCCTTGTTGGGGATTGAAGGCGCGGACGGATTGAAAACCGGGCACCTGGAAGCATCGGGTTACGGCCTGACCGGGTCCGCCGTACGGGACGGCGTACGCCGCACGATTGTCATCAATGGCATGGAGTCCATGGCCGCACGCGCCGCAGAGGGCGAACGGATGCTGCGTCTGGCATTCCAGAGTTTTGACCTGAAGACGATTGCGCCAGAGAACGTTATGCTTGCAGAGCAAAAAGTTTGGCTGGGACAGGAGCGCACCGTCCCGGTATCCCTCGCAGAGCCCATGCTGATCGCCGGCCACAAGGCTGCCTTCGACAATGCGAAGACCGAAATTGTGCTCGACAAGGCTCTGGAAGCTCCTGTCAAGAAAGGTGACCGTGTTGGACGCCTGGTCGTGACATTGGACGGCCGGCCACCGGTGGAGGCCCCCATTATCGCGGAGGCGGATGTCAAACGGCTCGGCTTTTTTGGCCGGGCGGTGGATGGATTGAGCGCACTGATTTCGGGCAATGATGGCTGATACGGCGCGCGGACGGTTTATCACGCTCGAGGGTGGCGAAGGCGTCGGGAAATCGACGTTGCAGCACACGCTTGCAGAACGGCTGGAAGATGCCGGCTTCGGCGTCGTGACGACAAGAGAGCCCGGCGGGACCCGGCTGGCTGAACGCCTTCGGGAACTTGCGCTTCACCCCCTGAATGGCGAGACGTGGTCTCCGATGGCCGAGGCGCTGCTCATGAATGCGGCACGCGTCGACCATCTCGACAAGCTGATCCGGCCCGCTCTGGCGAAAGGCCTGTGGGTTATCTGTGATCGTTTCTCGGACTCAACGCGGGTCTACCAGAGCGTCGGGGACGGCGTGCCGGAAGATGTTCTGATCGCTATCGAGACTCCCGTGCTGGGCAATACACGTCCAGACCTGACATTGGTGCTGGACGCTCCGCCTTCGGCGACCGAGGCCAGGCGAAAGATCCGCGATGAACGCAAGGACGTGTTCGAAATGCGGCCTGACACGTTTCACTCAGCGGTGCGTCAGGCGTTTCTGGATTTGGTGAAGATCGAACCCGACCGCGTGAAATTGATCGATGCGTCGCAAGACGCAAACAGTGTGGCGGCAGACGCGTGGCGAGACGTGCAGGCCTTATTCGCCGCAAAGGGCGGTGGAGCCGGATGACAAGCGCACTACCCTTGATCGGTCATGCCGACGCAGAATCCGCTTTCCTTTCAGCAAACGCGAGTGGCAAACTGCACCACGCCTGGTTGATTGAGGGCCCGGCCGGCATTGGCAAGTCGCGCCTTGCGCAGCGACTGGCGGCCTTCATGCTGGGCGCACGCGGGCCTATCGAGGCACCGCTTGATGCGACGAGCGATGACCCGGTCATGCAGACATACCTTACCGGAGGACATCCTGATCGGCGCATCGTACAGATTGAACTGAACGACAAGGGTAAGCCGAGGCAGGATATCACCGTTGACCAGGTGCGGGATCTCAATCACTTTTTCACGCTGCGGCCGGCCATGGGCGGCTGGCGAGTCGGAATTATCGATGCGCTGGACGAGTTGAACCGGAATGCCGCCAACGCGCTGCTCAAGACACTGGAAGAGCCGCCGAATTCGAGCATTCTGTTCCTGATCAATCATGGCTCCCGGCCCATATTACCCACTATCCGGTCTCGCTGCAGGACCCTGCGACTGAGGGCCTTGTCAGACGATGACACGCTGGGTGTCCTGAAACTGGCCGGCGCACCGAAAGAGGCTGCAGGGCTTTCCCGTGGGCGTCCCGGCCTGGGCATCAGGCTGTCGAGCGCGAGCGGGCTGCAAGCCGCAAATGCTGCGCGGGCCCTGCTCAGGTCCATGCCGAAGCCGAATGATGCCTTGCTAACGGCTGCAGTCCAGGCGGCCAACACCGACGCGATTGCGTTGGAGGCGTTTAGCGCGGAAGTGCTCGGCTGGCTTGCCGACAAGGCCGAGGGCAATCCGGCCGCAGCGGATGCTTGGCTGAAGACATCGCGCCTGCTCGGGGAAGTGGGCGCGCTGAACATGGAGGCATCGCAGACAACGGCCAAGCTGATCGCCAGGCTTTATTCCTCGGTCGGGCGGGGCTAAGGCATCGACGATGTTCGATACGCACGTAAACCTGCACGGCGACGTGTTCGCCGATGATCTGGACGAAGTTCTGGACCGCGCCCGCACTGCCGGTGTGCGCCGGTTCCTGGCGATTTGCGACCGGTTCGACAATTTCGAATCTGTTTGCGCGATCGCCTCGGCTCATGAGGACATCTGGTGCTCTGTCGGCGTCCACCCGCATCATACCAAGGATTTCCCTGACATCACGGTTCTAGACCTCACAGTCGCAGCTGCGCGCCCGGAGGTGGTGGCAATTGGCGAAACGGGGCTGGACTTTCATTATGGCTACAGCCCGCAGGACGCACAGGTCGAGAGCCTCCGGAAACATATCGAAGCGGCTCGGCAAACCAGCTTGCCCCTGATCCTGCACACGCGTGAGGCCGACGACATGATGGGCGATGTGCTCGAAGATGAATTCGGGAAGGGTGCCTTCCAGCCTCTCCTGCATTGCTACACCGGCGGCGCGCGCCTGGCGCAGCGAGGACTGGCGCTCGGCGCCTATGTGTCCGTATCCGGCATCCTGTCGTTCAAAAGCGCGAGCGCGGTACGCGACGTGATCGCCGACGTTCCAATGGACCGGATCATTCTTGAAACCGACTGCCCGTTCCTGGCGCCCATGCCGATGCGGGGGCGCCGCAATGAACCCGCCTATCTCGTGCATGTCGCCGAAGCGCTCGCCAGCCTCAAGGGACTCGCTGTCGACGAGGTGAAGCGGGTGACCGACGAAAATGCGCGAAGACTATTCGCCAAGGTAGACGCATGACCGTATCCGGCCACCGACTGACTTTGCTAGGCACCGGATCGTCCGGCGGTGTACCGCGTGTGGGTGGTGACTGGGGCGTGTGTGACCCGAACGAGCCTCGCAACCGACGTACGCGCTGTTCTGTCCTCGTGGACCGGATTGACGAAAAGGGTCGGATGACGCGCGTCCTGATTGATACGTCGCCCGACATGCGCGAACAGCTGCTGGCAGCGGACGTACGGCAACTGGATGCGATTGTTTATACGCACGACCATGCAGACCAGACCCATGGCATCGATGATGTCAGGCCGCTGGTTATCGCGATGCGTCGCCCGATACCGACCTATATGGATGCTGCGACGCGAACATCGCTGCACCACAGGTTCAGATATTGCTTTGAGGGCATGGGTGGGTATCCGCCGATCCTGAACACAATGCCGGATATCGTGGCCGCAGAGACGTTCACGATAGACGGGGCTGGCGGTCCTCTCGCATTCATGCCGGTCGACATGGAGCACGGCAAGATCCGCTGCTGCGGGTTCCGGATAGGCGGGCTGGCTTACTGTAATGACGTGAACGTATTACCGGATGATAGCCTCGAACGCCTTAGGGGACTGGACGTTCTGGTTGTTGATGCGCTGCGCTACACGCCGCATCCCACTCACGCCAACCTTGAACAAGCCTTGCGATGGATTGAAGACCTGAAGCCAGCGCGGGCGGTGCTGACCAACATGCACGTGGATATGGATTTCAAGACATTGCAGAAGGAACTGCCGCGCGGCGTGGAACCCGGCTATGATGGTATGGTCCTGCCATTCTAGCTCATATCGCTCGAAGTATTATTGCCCATAATGATGATTATGCGACTCTAAGAAGTAGACCTCCGGTGGTTCTTGTGATTTGACCAAATTGCCTGTTTCTTCCGTAGTCCGGGTCACTTGGGCGATTTGAAGCCGTGACGGTCAGATGAAATGTATCTCCATCCTCTGGACATCTGCCGTTAAAGACCTTGTTAACCGATTGTGCTCTCAAGGGCCCCTTCCCTCGACGGCCCGCTGTCAGTGAGCGAGGATCAGGTCCAGCGCCTCGGCTAGTTTGTCATCAAGCATTGGCTTGTAGATGACGTCTGCAAAACCTTCGTGTTTTGCCAGTTCGAAAATGTCTTTCGACTCCCAACCGGTAATCATGATCGCAGGCACGGTTTCGCCTCGCGACCGCAATTCGCGCAGGAGATCGAATCCGTCATGAGGTGACATCTTGAAGTCGATCAGGATACAATCGAAGTCCTTCGCATCTCCCCTGCCGAGAAATGCCAACCCGCTGTCGAACACAGAAACGCCATAGCCCTTGGACCGCAACAATAGCGACAGGGAGCGACACACAGCCTCACTGTCATCGACAACGGCGATTTGGGCGCGTTCTTTTGGTTGGATTTCTGGGTTCATTTTGCGTCATCGACCGAATTGGGTTTGTCGCAAAACTGGATCAACGAGACGGCGGTGTCTTTAGGTAGATGCCCCTAAACGGCACTGTCCATGCCGACACCTGCCGCAAAAGCGATCCGCAAAACACTTGAAAGGCTTGGTGCGTCGAGCTTTTCCATCAGATTCGCTCGATGGATTTCGACCGTACGAGGCGAAATATCCAAAGTTTCTGCGATCATCTTGTTGGTGAAGCCATCAACCAGCCCGCCGAGGACATCCCTTTCGCGCGGCGTGAGGCGTTCTATCCGGCCTTTTGCCTCATCGGTCAGAACGTCCTTATGACTGCGGGCGTCCAAGCGTTCAAAGGCCCGCGTCAACGCTGCCAGAAGCATCTGTTTTTCATAAGGTTTTTCAACAAAATCGACAGCGCCGGCTTTCATTGCCTTGACGGCCACTTCGACATCGCCGTGCCCGGTCAACACAATAACAGGCAGGGAAATACCAAGATCATTGAGGCGCTGCTGGACTTCGAGGCCGTCCATGTGCGGCATCTGAACGTCGAGCAGGATACAGCCGAGTTCAGCCTGCTGCGCGCTTTCCAGAAAAATCACGCCATCGGCGTAAGTCTTCACCGTAAAGCCGGCATGCCGCAGCATGAAGCTGGCGGAGTGACGCACAGCCTCATCGTCGTCGACCAAATGTATCAGGCGTGTTTCGCTCATGAAGTATGAATAGCCGGATCAGACCGAAGTGTGAACCGGAAACACGTGCCACCATCGGGAGCCAAATCAGCGCAGATTGTGCCGCCATGGGCCTCGACAATGGTTTGGCAGATCGACAGGCCAAGTCCCATGCCTCCGGATTTGGATGTGGTGAAGGGTTTGAAGAGCGTGTTCTTGACGTCCGGGTCGAGGCCAGGGCCGTTGTCGCAGATCGAGATCGCGACGAGCCCGTTCGCTCCAAGTTGCGCGCCGATCTGGATTTTCGGGCTTGCCGTAGACGCAAGCGCCTCCTGGGCGTTGCGGACCAGATTGATGACAACCTGCTGCACCTGGATGGGATCGGCCAAGACGCACCCGACATCTGGCGCGATACGAAGTACCACGGGAATGTCGCTCGTGCTCATCGACATGCGCGCGAGTGCGGTAGCGTCATCGAGTAGGGGCCCGATTTCCACCGAGCGCGCGTCAATTTCGCCGCGTGATACATAGCCTCGCAATTTGCGGACGATATCGCCTGCGCGGACGGCTTGACGGGCGCCCTCATCCAAGGCTTCCCGCAATATCTCACGTTTGTCGTCTCCGGGCAGATCCAGCAAGTCGCGGCCGGCCTCCAGGTAATTGGCGACAGCCGTGAGGGGTTGGTTGAGCTCATGGGCCAGCGCTGATGCCATCGTTCCAACCGCGCTCAATCGTGAAAAGTGGACGAGTTCAGATTGCATTTCGCGCATTCGCATTTCCGCCCGCCGCTGGTCGGTCAGGTCGCGCACAAATGCCGTGAACAGCCAGTGATCGCCGATCTTGGCTTCACCAATTTTCAGATCAATCGTGAACAGGGTTCCATCCGACCGGCGTGCTGTAACGACACGGCCGATTCCGATAATCCGGCGCTCACCAGTATCAAGATAGTTCCGGAGGTACTGATCGTGATTGATCTCGTCGCGTCCGGCCATCAATTCGCGGACATTGCGCCCAATGATCTCCTTGGCCGTGTATCCAAACAGAAGTTCTGCAGCCTTGCTGAAGGCGAGAATCAGCCCGGTCTCGTCTATGACTATCATGCCGTCCGGAACAGATTCCAGGATGGACACGAAGTGGGATTGAAGGGTCGCGAGATCCGGTGCCGACAATGGCGTGGCTGCAGAACCATCAGCTGAATCGGTCATCGTCTGGCACCTTTCGAACGCAGTCCAACCCCATATGCACATGCTTCATGGATGATGCGAGCCAAGAAGAGGCGACCGGGCGAGCCGATCGGGATCAACGCGCGCCAGATCTAGCCAAAGCAGGTTGAACGAACCAAAGCGCCGTCGCCGCGAGAACCATCATGGCACCCGAAAATGCGACCGGGCAGCCCCAGCAATGACCATCGAACATGGTCGCCCAGAATGCTGGCGCGTGAGTGGCAGACGAAAGACCGTCCGGACCACAGCGGACCGACAGGAAAGCCTGTAACGACTGCGTATGCGTCCACACTTTTCCGGAACCAAGCAAGAGCAACACTATCCCGGGCACGAAGACGGTAAATCTGCGCATCTCATCCTCCACGACTTAAGCGTTACTCTAAGAGCCGTGCGACAGTGCGGCCCATCCGTAGTTTCCCGTATACACTGCCTCGCCGGCTCCCGGCATTTAAGCGTCTGGTACGTATTAGGTAAAATAGGGGCAGAATCAGTGAGCACAGTTACAAAACCGCAGACGTCGGTTTCTGGCAGCATTGCCAGCGTCGCGACACTCGTCGCCATTGCATGTCTGGGGGCCTTGCTGATCGCTGCGAATGCGGTCGATCCCCTTATGGAAGCACATGCATGGGTGTTTTTCTTCCTGACCGCCTTTGCGCTGGTCGCGATCGGCATCTGGGCTGGCGGATTGCAGGGGCGCAACCCGTTCGACGAAACCTATTACGAGGACACGATCGTCAAATTCGGCGTCGCTGCCGCCATGTTCTGGGGTATCGCAGGCTTTCTGGTCGGCCTGATTATCGCGCTGCAGCTGACCTGGCCGGGCCTGTTCTACTTCCCTGATTTGGGCTGGACCAATTTCGGACGTCTGCGGCCGCTGCACACGTCCGCCGTGATCTTCGCATTCGGCGGCAACGTCCTCATCGCAACGAGCTTCTACGTCGTCCAGCGCACCAGCCGCACACGCATCGCTGGCGGCCTGTGGCCGTGGTTCGTGTTCTGGGGCTACAACCTCTTCATTATCATCGCGGGCACCGGATACCTGATGGGCGTGACCCAATCGAGGGAATACGCCGAGCCCGAATGGTATGCCGATCTCTGGCTCACGATCGTATGGGTAGCATACCTGCTTGTTTTCCTGGGAACTCTCTGGAAGCGCAAGGAACCTCATATCTACGTGGCGAACTGGTTCTACCTGTCGTTCATCGTGACAATCGCGATGCTTCACATCGTCAACAACCTGGCAATGCCGGTGAACCTGTCTGGGTCGAAAAGCTATTCATTGTTTGCGGGGGTTCAAGATGCCCTGACGCAATGGTGGTATGGTCACAATGCCGTCGGGTTCTTCCTGACGACCGGCTTCCTCGCCATCATGTATTACTTCATTCCGAAACGTGCGCAGCGGCCGGTCTATTCGTACCGGCTCTCGATCGTGCACTTCTGGTCGCTGATCTTCATCTACATCTGGGCTGGACCCCACCACCTCCATTACACGGCCCTGCCCCAATGGGCGCAGACGCTCGGTATGACGTTCTCCATAATGCTGTGGATGCCCAGCTGGGGCGGCATGATCAACGGTGTGATGACTCTGTCAGGCGCTTGGGACAAGCTGCGTACCGATCCGGTCGTGCGCATGATGGTGGTGTCACTGGCTTTCTATGGCATGTCGACCTTCGAAGGCCCGCTCATGAGCGTGCGTGCCGTCAATGCGCTGTCGCACTATACCGAGTGGGGTATCGCACACGTGCACTCCGGATCACTTGGCTGGGTCGGATTCATCTCGTTCGGCGCCCTCTACTGCCTGACGCAATGGCTGTGGAAACGGCCGGCACTGTATTCGAAAAACTTGGTTGAGTGGCACTTCTGGCTCGCAACGATCGGCATCGTTTTCTACATCGTGGCACTCTATTTTGCGGGCATTATCGAAGGCCTGATGTGGCGTGCCTACAATGAATACGGATTTCTTGAGTACAGCTTCATCGAA
>NZ_JBDNGN010000032.1:0-23733 GCF_041689225.1 Hyphomonas sp.
CCGGTTTTCATAGATAGCAAGCCACGCTGACGCCTACGGAAGGGTATGGACAATGGATTTTGCGACGCTCGACCCTCGCTGCATCTCACCTTTGTCGAAAGTCGCTTCCCATGCCTGCGTTTATCACCCTGAATGCGGTTTCCCTTTCCACGCCTGATGCCCGCCCGCTGTTCGACGGCCTGACACTGTCTGTCGGACAGGAAAGGATCGGGCTTGTCGGGCGCAATGGTTGTGGCAAGTCCACGCTGCTGAACCTGATCGCGGGCGACGCGGTGCCCGCCAGCGGATCGGTGCATCGCGCCGGGACGGTGGGGCGGCTGGTGCAGGTGCCCGATGAGAGGCCGAGCGTGGCCGAGGCGCTGGGCGTGGCGGACGGGCTCGCCTGCCTTAAACGGCTTGAGGCGGGGCAGGGGAGCGTCAGTGACGCGGCCGAGGCGGACTGGACGCTGGAGGCGCGCCTCTCCGACGCGCTGGCGGAGACGGGCCTGCCGGGGATGGTCCTGGACCGGCGCATGCGCACGCTGAGCGGCGGCGAGCGGACGCGGGTGATGCTGGCGCGCCTGTTGCTGGCAGCGCCGGACGTGTTGCTGCTGGACGAGCCGACGAACAATCTCGATGCGGATGGACGTGCCGGGATCAGTGACCTGCTGGCGCGCTGGACAGGCGGGGTCGTGGTCGCGAGCCATGACCGGGCGCTGCTGGAACGGGTCGATCGAATTGTCGCATTGTCGCCGGTGGGGGTGACCGTGTTCGGCGGCGGCTGGAGCGACTTCAAGGCGGCACGCGATGCGGCGCGGGAGCGGGCGGAGGCGGAACTCGACCGGACCGGGAGCGAGCTGAAGCGGGCGGAGCGTGAAGCGCAGGATGCCCGGGAGAAACAGGACCGGCGCGACAAGAGAGGCCGCGCGAATCGGGCCAGGGGCGACGTGCCGAAAATGCTACTGGATGCGCGCAAGCAACGGGCGGAGGCGACGCGGGCGCGGGGCGACGATGTGGCCGAGCGGCTGACCGAGGCGGGGCGCGAGGCATTCGAGGCGGCACGTGCGGGTGTAGAGGTGGAGACGCCACTGCATATCGACCTGCCCGAGACGGGCCTGGCGCCTAGCCGGGACCTGCTGAGCTTGCGCGATGTGGTGATGGCTCGCGGGGGGCGGCACCGGTTCGGGCCGCTGTCGCTGGACGTGCGCGGGCCGGAACGGATCGCTGTGTGCGGCGCGAACGGGTCGGGCAAGACGACGCTGCTGCGCCTGATCATGGGGGAGGTGGGGCCGGACGCGGGCGAGGTGCGCCGCCTGACGGATCGGATGGCGATGCTGGACCAGCATGTCAGCCTGCTGAAGGGGGAGGAGAGTGTGCTGGAGAATTTGCGGCGGCTGAACCCGGAGTTGAGCGAGAATGCGGCGCGGGCCGTGCTGGCGCGGCTTGCCTTCCGCAATGCCGGCGCGCTACAGCTGGCAGGTACGCTGAGCGGCGGCGAGCGGCTGAGGGCGGGCATGGCGTGCGTGTTCGCGCGGGCCGAGCCGCCGCTGATGCTGTTGCTGGACGAGCTGACCAATCACCTGGATCTTGCAGCAGTGGAATTGTTGGAAGACGCGCTGTCAGGCTTTGATGGCGCGCTGGTCGTTGTCAGCCATGATTCGGATTTCCTCAGCGCGTTCGGCGTGACGCGCGAGGTGCGGCTCTAGTCCGCGAGGGCAGCTTCGATGTCGGCGACAAGTTCGGCATCAGCGGGTTTCGTGGCTGACGGGTAGGCCTTGACGGGCGTGCCCGCGCCATTGGTGAGCACTTTGTGGAAGTTCCACTTGGGCTGGGCCACCTCGCCGAGTGCGAAAACGGCATTGACGTAGAAGGGATGCTCCTTGGCACCGGTGACGGCGTATTTTTTCGTCAGCGGGAACGTGACGCCGTAATTGATCTGGCAGAAGGTTTTCACTTCGGCCTCGGTGCCGGGCTCCTGGCCGCCGAAATCGTTCGACGGCACACCAACAATCACGAGGCCCCTCTCCTTGAAGGTCTCGTAGAGTTCCTCAAGGCCGGCATATTGGGGCGTGTAACCGCATTTCGAGGCGGTATTGACGACGAGGACGGCCTTGGCGCCGAGTTGGGCGAGGTCGAGCGGCTTGCCGTCTATGGTGGTGAATTCGGTGGTGTGCATGGCTGGAGTCTCCGGCGAGGTGAGGGCGGCGGAGGATGTGTCAGCGAGCGCGACGCAGGGCAGGGTGGCCAAGACGGCCAGACAGGCGAGCGGGCGAAACGGCATGGCACGGAATCCTTCCGGGGTTACCGGTCTCATGTAGGGCAAACGGCGCGCGTGTCACACAGGCAGGACAAATCTTATCGAGGGATCACGACCGACCGGGCGCGCTTACTTGGTTTTTTCGTTCCCGTGGATGCCGGTTCGATCTCGAATGTCATCTGCAGGTTGACGCGATAGCTCGCGATCTTGCCGTTCTTCACGGTGGTTGACATGTTGTTGACATTGGCCGAGGCGAGGCCGCGGACGGTCTTGGAGAAACGGCTGACGGCGTTCTTGATCGCATCCTTGAAGGAGACTGTGGACTCGGCGAGAATCTGTTGGGATTGCATAATGGCCATGGGGGCCCTCCTTGTTCAAGTGTGGAACAGGTAGACCATAGAACGCCTAAAAGGCGTATTTTCCAAGATGACTCTCGTGAAACGGGAATACGGTGAGCGGGCGGGGCCGGGTCTAGCGCATCAGCGCGAGGCCGACTTCGGAGCCTTCCTGCCAGATCACGCGGGCCTGGCCGCTGACATTTACGGCCCTGGCATTGACCGTGACGAAGTCCGGCATGATTTCATTGGTGGGAAAACGGATACGTACGCCGTTCGGCGTATAGTCGAGCACAATGCCCTTGCGCGTATAGCCCGACTCATAGGTGACCGAGGCTTCGCGATAGGATGCACCGCGCAGGGGACGCGGCGTGTCCTGCTCTGGTGCAACAGCATGCTCAATCCGATCGTCGGCGGGGGCGACAGGCTTTTTGGATCCGAACACACGGGTCATCAGGGACATCAATATATACTCTCTCAGATTCGACTGAACCAGTTCAGTTCATTCACCCGACAGGCGTGCAAATATCACGCCAAGCGTTAACCGCGCCTTAGAAACGGCGAAAGTGGACAAAAAAAGCGGCGCCCGGAGCGCCGCTTTCTCTGCTATCAACTACAGGTAAGCAGATTACCAAATTTTGATGCGCTGTTCCGGCGGCAGGTAGAGTGCATTGTCCGGCGTGACGCCGAATGCCGCGTACCATGCATCAAAATTGCGCACGATTCCGTTGACCCGGTAATTGGGCGGCGAGTGCGGGTCGGTCAGCATCTGACGGCGCATGGCCTCTTCGCGGTTCTTCGAACGCCAGACCTGGGCCCAGGACATGAAGAAGCGCTGGTCGCCGGTCAGGCCGTCGATCACCTTGTCTTCTTTGCCGTCCAGGCTGAGATGGTAGGCCTTGTAGGCCATTGAGAGGCCGCCAAGGTCGCCGATATTCTCGCCGAGCGTCAGCGCGCCATTGACGCAGGTTTCGCCGTCATCATAGGGGCAGAAGGCATTGTACTGAGCGACGAGCGCACCGGTCTTGGCCTTGAAATTGGCCTCATCCGCAGCCGTCCACCAGTTGCGCAGCATGCCGGTGCCGTCTGACTTGGCGCCCTGGTCGTCAAACCCATGGCCGATTTCGTGGCCGATCACGCCGCCGATGGCGCCGTAATTGACGGCCGGGTCAGCGCTGAGGTTGAAGAAAGGCGGCTGCAGGATAGCGGCCGGGAACACGATCTCGTTGCGGTTGGGCGAATAATAGGCGTTCACCGTCTGGGGCAGCATGCCCCATTCCGTGCGGTCGATCGGCTGACCGAGGTCGGACAGCATGTCCTGGTAGGCCCAGGTATTGACGGCCATCTGGTTGGCGAAGGCATCATCGCTGACGACAAGGCTGTCATAGGTCTCGAACTTTTCCGGATAGCCGATCTTCGGCGTGAACAGGTTCAGCTTGGCCTCGGCTTCGGCCTTGGTCGCCGCGCCCATCCAGTCGAGGGATTCAAGGTTTCCGGACAGGGCGACGCGGAGGTTGGCGACGAGTTGGTCCATCGCGGCCTTGTTCTCGGCCGGGAAGTAGCGCGCGGCATAGACCTTGCCGACCGCTTCGCCGACGGAGTTCTCGACCGTGTCGACACCGCGCTTCCAGCGCTCGCGCTGTTCCTCAAGGCCGTTCAGGGTCTTGCCATAGAAATCGAACACGGTGTCGTCGATGTTGGCGGGCAGGACGTCGGACGTGTCAATCAGGAGGTGAGCGGTGAGGTAGGCCTTCCACTGGTCCATCGGTGCCGTCTGCATGACCTTGAACAGGCCGGGTACGCCGCCGCCGGACACTTTCGCCAGCTGGTCAGCATCAAGGCCGTTCTCGGCAATCTCTTCTGCCGTGGGAGTAACCTGGCGCACGACGAACGCGGCCTGGTCGCCAAGGTCGAGCGCGTCGATCAGCGTGGCGGTCGGAAAGGCACCGCCAAGGGCGATGAGCTCGGCCTTCGTCACCTTGTTATAGGTTAGGTTGCGGTTGCGGCCTGCGGCGCGGTCCCAATGGGCTTTCGCAATCTCGGTCTCGAGGGCGATCACCTTGTCGGCGGCGGCATCGGCGTCGTCATAGCCGGCTGCGCCGAGCAGGGAGGACAGCATGGCCTTGTAGGCGGTGCGCAGCTCGGTGTTCTCGTCCTTGTCGACGAGATAATAGTCGCGATCGCCCATGCCGAGGTCCGCCTGGGTGATGTAGAAGATATACTGGTCGGTCTGCTTGGAATCGACATCGACCCAGCCGCCGACCGGTGCGGTGAAGCCGTTGGCGCCGAAGACTTCTGCGAGGTCTTCGCGCGTCTCCATGGCCTGGATTCGGTCGAGATAGGACTGTACCGGGGAGAGGCCTTTCGCTTCGATGGCAGCGGTGTCGAGGTAGGCGTTATAGATGCCAGCGACCTTGCCTTCCAGCGTGGCCGGGTCCGGCTTGGCGGCGGCGAGTTCGTCGATGATCTTGCGCACGCGCTGTTCGGATTTTTCGGCGAGCAGGGTGAACGAGCCATAGCGCGTCCGGTCGCTGGGGATTTCGAACGTGTCGAGCCACTTGCCGTTCACATAGGCATAGAAATCGTCGCCGGGATTCATGTCGGTCTTCACATTGTCGAGGTTGATGCCCCATTGACCCCAGGTGTCAGGCGTGGAGAGCTCCAGTCCCTCGGCGGTGACATATTTGCCGTCGGCGTTGATCACCGGCGCTTCAGCCACTGTGAGTTCGGCGGTGTCGGTCGAGGCTTTGCCCTGTCCACAAGCGGTGAGGAGCCCGATCGCGGCCGCGCCCAGCATTAGATGTTTCATATGTTTCTCCATTTGCTTGGACGTATCCCTTTTCCTCCCTCTCATGGAAGGGGAGGGACGCACCCAGGTTAAGTCACGTGTTCATTCGGCGGGGGCAAAGCCGCCGAGGTCGTCGCCCCGGCTGGTGCCGATCAGTTCGTCTTCATCTACGGTCACTTCGCCGGAATAGGTCTCGCCGATCTGGCGGAACGGCTTGCCGCCCCATGTCCAGCGGAATATCCGCCCGATTTCGACGCCGACGGCATAGAGGGCCGGAACCATGAGCAGGGAGACGAAGATGGCGAAGGCTACCGCGCAGGCGAGCGAGACGATCATCGGCTTCAGGAACTGGGCCTGCACCGAGCGCACGGCGAGCAGTGGCAGGATGCCGACGAACGTGGTGACGGATGTCAGCAGGATAGGACGGAAGCGGGACACGCCCGCGTCCACGAGGGCCTGGATCGCACCGGCGCCTTCATCGCGCCTCCGGTTGACATAGTCGATCAGCACCAGGTTGTCGTTGATAACAACGCCGGCGGCGGCTGCAATGCCGAAGAAGGCGAACATGGCCATCGGTGTGTTGAAGATGGCGAGTCCGAAAATCGCGCCGCAATAGGCAAAGGGGAGGGCCATCATCAGCAACAAGGGCTGGGAATAAGAGCGGAACGCCACAGCCAGCAGAATGTACATCGTGCCGATGGCGATGACGACCAGGCGACCGATCTCGGCGAAGAATTTCTGTTCTTCCTCGAAGCCGCCGGCTTCGCCGCGCTGCACGTCAGGGAAGTGCTTCTCGAAATCGGGCCAGAAGTCCTTTTCCATGGCGCCCATGACCTGGCCGCGACCGCCTTCGCCCTTGATCTCGGCATAGACTGAAACCGAACGGGTGCGGTTGCGCCGAATGATGCGGTTGATACCGGGGGCATATTCGAAATCGGCGACCTGGGTGACCGGGATTTCGCGGCCGTCGGCGGTGCGCAGCTTGAGGCTGTTGAGGCTGTCGAGGTCAGACCGGGCGGCCAGTGGCAGTCGGACCATGACGCGGACGTCTTCCCCGTTGCGGGGCAGGCGCTGGACCTCTTCACCATAATAGGCCTGACGCAGTTGGCGTGAGACATCGTTGAGCGTGATGCCAAGCGTCTCGGCACCGGGCTTCATCGTGATGCGAATTTCCTCGGCAGAGGATGACAGGTTGTCGCCGATATCATAGGCGCTGGAATAATTGGCGAGATGCGCCTTCACTTCGGCGGCGGCTTCGCGCAGGCGCGCGAGGTCGGGGTGATTGAGAGCAAAGCGCACACCGGTATCATCTTCGTTGAACGTGAAATCGAAGCCGATTTCCTGAGCGTCCTGAATGTCGCCGACCATGTCGCGCAGGCGTTCGGAAATGTCCTTGGAGCGAACCGTGATGGGGCGGACCTCTGGTGGGGCAAGACCAACCCAGGCCTGCACCTGGCGGCCCGCCGCGACGACGGAGGCCTGCACGACGAGGCCGTCTTTCAGTTCCGGATACTCCTTGCGGGTCTCGACTTTCAGCGAGTCGATGCCGGCCTGAAGCTGGTCGCGGACCTGGAGCAGGCGCTCATAGGGCGTGCCCTCGGGCATTTCGATATTGACCTGGATGAGGTCGGCTTCGATTTCCGGCATGAACTGGAACGGGACGATGCCCAGAGATTGCATCTGGATAGCGAGGGCGAACAGGCTGAAGAAGAACGCAACCGTGGCATAGCGAAACCGCACTGCCAGCTCGAGCACCGGCTTGTAGAGATTGTTGGCGAACCAGAGCAGGCTATCGGCGATCCGGCGCTGCAACCTGAGGAACCTGCCGCCAGGCCCGTCAAATTCCTGCTTCTTCATGTGCGACAGGTGGCTGGGCAGGATCAGCATGCACTCGACGATGGAGAAGAGGAGCGCCGCCACGACAACGAAGGTGATCTGCTGTGTGAACATGCGTGTCGGGCCGGTGATGAAGGCCCAGGGCAGGAAGGCGATAATCGTGGTCAGGACGCCGAATATGATCGGCTTGAGGACAAGCTGTGTGCCGACGATGGCCGCGTCCAGGCCTTCCCGCCGGCCACTCTCGACTTCCCGGTGTATGTTCTCTCCGACGACAATCGCGTCATCTACGATCACGCCGATCACCAGCAGCACGGCGAAGGTCGATAGGATGTTCCAGGATACGCCGAAATAGGGCAGCAGCATGATGCCGCCGGCAAAGGCGGTAATGATGCCGACGGTGACCCAGAGCGCAACCATTGGGCGCAGGAACAGGACCAGCACGAGCATGACCAGCACAGCGCCGCTGAGGGCCGACTGGGTGATCAGGTCCATACGTGCCTTGAAGCCCTCCGAGTCGTCCCAGAGAATATCGATCTTGACGGCTTCGGGCAGCAGGCCGTTGGCTGGATCGTTGGCGCGTTTGACGAAGTCCTTGAAGCCATCCGTGTAGGCAATGATATCCATGTCGTCAGGGGAGGGGATCATCACGAAGGCGGTCGGCTCATTGTTGAACGTCGCCTTCAGCTTGTCGCTAACAAAGCCGTCGATGACATTGGCGACGTCGGACACGTAGACGGTGCCTTCATCGGTCGTCTGGCGGATGATGATCTTGTTGAATTGTTCGGCCGTATCGGCGAGCTGGCGTGCCGTTATGTTGACGTCGCCGGTCGAGCTTTCGATCCGCCCGCCCGACGAGTTGAGGGATGATTGGCGGATGGCATTAGCGACGTCGCTGAAGCTGAGGCCGAAGCGGCGCAGGGCCTGTTCGGAGACTTCGATACTGACCTGCTCGTCCAGCGTGCCGTTGAGTTCGGCGAGTTCACCGCCTGGCAGCTTGGCGAATTCGTCACGTACATTGTCGGCGACGCGTTTCAGCGTGCGGGGATCGACCTCGCCGTGAACGGCGAAACCGATGAACCGGTTGCGCTGTTCCCAGCGCTGGATCTGCGGCTGGAAGGCCGCCTGGGGCATGTTGTTGATCTGGTTGACCCGGCGCTCGACGTCCTTGACGAAGATCTCCATATCGACGTCGTCGCGGCCCTTGATATTGACCACGCCAAAGCCTTCGCTGGCGATCGAGGTGATACGGTCCAGGCCGTTGAGATCGGCAACCGCCTCTTCGATGCGCGTGACGATCTGTTCTTCGACATCCTGCGGTGAAGCGCCGTTCCAGGCAACCGACACGGATGCGCCGGTAATGTTCACGACCGGGAACATTTCCTGTTCCATTCGCGTGTAGCCGAAGATGCCGCCGACGAAGGCGACAATCATCAGGAGGTTGGCGGCGACAGCGTTACGGGCGAACCAGGCGACGATTCCGCTCATTGTGGATTACCTTCTGCTCCGGTGACGGCAACGGTGGCCGTGGCATCGCCGGTATCGGATTTCTTGTCGGGCTCGTGGACTTTGACGCGGCCATCCTCAAGCCGTTCCATGACGGTGATGCTCATGCCGTCGAATGGCGCCTGAACGGGACTGGTGATCGCCAGTTCGCCCGCTTCGACGCCGGACCGCACATAGGCGCCGTCGGCATCGGAATAGACGAGATCGACGGTGCGGATCGACAGTTTGCCGTCCGCTGCATTGCCGATGAACAGCTTGTCCTCGCCGCGAAGCGAACCGCGCGGTGCAACCAGAACGTCCGGGATGGTGTCGCCTTCGATCGTGGCATTCACAAACAGGCCCGGCGCCATGGGCGCGTCGCCGTCGGCGCCGGCGCCATAGGGGTCCTTCAGTTCGGCGATGACATTGATCTGGCGGGTCATCGAGTTGACGGCGGCGGCGGTGCGGACGACCTCGCCGGTCCATGTGCGGGGCTGACCTGCGACCGTGGCGGTAAAGGTGACTTTCGGGCCTGGCTGGTCTGCCGATGCGGTGAAGGCGAGGGGGAGGCCGAGGCGACCCATCTGGCCGTCATCAAGCGGCAGGAACACTTCGACGACGTCATTGGCAAAGATCCGGCCCAGCGCGGAGCCTGCGGCGACGACCTGGCCGATATCGACACTGCGTTCGCGTACGCGGCCATCGAAGGGCGCATAGACGGCTGTACGATTGAGACCCAGTTCGGCGTCTTTCAATTGCGCCTTGGCCCCGTCGAGGCTAGCGCGGGCTTCGGCGAGCTGTGGCTCGCGGCGGGCGAGGGGAGATGCATCCTCAAGACCGAGATCCTCAATGTCCTGGACAGCAAGCTCTGCTTCGGCCAGTTCGCGGGCGAGGCGCTGCTCGGCGCTGGCGACGCCGGATCGGGCGCGCACGACGGCGAGTTCATAATCAGCCGCCTCGACGCGGACGAGGAGCTGGCCCTTCTTGATGAAGCCGCCATCGATGAAGTCAGGCGCGACATAGGAAACGCGACCCGAAATCTGCGGTGCGACCACGATTTCGCGGCGCGGGCGGACCTCGCCCTGCGCTTCGACGGTCAGGTGCAGGTCGTCGCGATAGATGGCCTTGGCGAAGACGTTGAGGCCGGCGCGCGCCTCATCTGCCTTTTCCGGTTCGGGCTTGATCTTGCTGAGCACCACGCTGCCGCCGATGCCGACAATGATGATGATCCCGATCGGGGCGAAGATGGAAACGAGACGACCCATAAATACTAGCTCCTGCCGCCGGCGGCGGCGTCCGTGTCAATGTTGTTTGTACCATATTGTGCGCGGGATGTACCGGAGGGCAGGCCGCCGCCGAGGGCGAGGTGATAGGCCACGCGATTGGATGCGCGACTGGCGCGGGCCGACACAAGCTGGCTTTCAGCGGTGAGGCGGCGTGTCTGGGAGTCGATCAGGTTGAAGATCGTGACCGTGCCGCTCGTGTACTGACGTTCGGCCAGTTCTTCGGCAAGGCTGGCTTCTTCGACGGCGCGGACCTGCGCTTCTTCCTGCTTGGCGAGCAGGATGTCGGCGGCCAGCGCATTTTCGACTTCGCGCCAGGCGTCGAGCGCCGCGGCGGCGTAATTGGCGACTGCCGCTTCGGCCTGTGCGACAGCGGCGTCGCGCTGGGCATCCAGGCTGCCTCCGGTGAAGAGCGGCTGGACGAGGCTGGCGATGAGATTGGCCGCGATCTTTTCAGGGTCGAACGCATCCGAGAATTCGGTCGTGCTGGTCGAGGCTGATGCGGTGAGGCGCAGCGATGGCAGCATGGCAAGCCGGGCCTGTTCGGCGCGCAGGCCTGCCGCGGCGATGCGGGCTTCGGCGCCGGCAATGTCCGGACGGCGCGACAGGAGGAGGGCCGGATTGCCTTCGGGCACGATGACGTCAAGCGTCGCGATTTCGGCCGGGGCGTCCAGCTCGGCCGACGGGTAGCGTCCGACCAGCGTTTCAAGGCGCCGGGCGGTTTCGCCGGTGATCTGGCGCCGCGCGGCGATCGAGGCTTCTGCCTGGGCCACCGTGCTGCGGGCGGTGCGCACGTCGAGGGCGTCGGCCAGGCCGCGCTGGAAGCGGCGCTCAGTCAGCGTGCGGACCCGGTCGCGCGCCTCAAAGGTGAGCACGGCGACGCGTTCCTGGGCGAGGGCTTCGTTGAGGTTGATCCAGGCTATCGCCGTCTGGGCGGCAATCGAGAGTTCGGCCGCAGCAAAGTCCGCCTGGCTGGCAGCATAGTCGGCTTCGGCGGCGCCAATGGCAGACCCGAGGCGGTTCCAGAGGTCGAGTTCCCAGCTGGCGTCGAGGCCGACGCCGTAGATGCCGTCGGTGGTCCGGTCAGAACTGCCGCCGAACGTATTCTCGGTGGAGGTCACGCCGGCCGAGGCCGATGCGCTGAGGCTGGGCCGGCGCTGGGCACGGGCGACCCGTGTCGAGGCTTCCGATGCGCGCACGAGGGCGGCCCGGGATTCCAGTGTCGGGCTGTTGGTGAGTGCCTCGTTGACGAGGCCGACCATGAGCGGATCGTTGAACTGGCTGAGCCAGTCACCGCTGGGTGCCACGCCGGCAACACCGCGCGTCGCCCATTCATCCGGTGCATTCGCCGTTTTGGTAAAAAATTCTACAGGTTGGCCGGCCCAGCGGCCGGTTGACGCGGGCGAAGAGGCACATGCTGCAACAATTGCCGTGCCGAGGAGGAGAATTGAACGTTTCATGCCGCTGGTGAGGCTCCCGTTTTTGCCCGCCCCGGATTACGATGGGCCTAGTCGACTGTCAACGAGAAATTATCGAATTTCAATAATTGTTGCGAACGTGTCACTCAGGCTCCCGTCAGGCCCTTACGCCCAAAGGCGCTTGGCATTCACGTGGCTCCGTTGTAGCGCCAATCGACGGTGGCGATGATGCGTCGCCAACGCGTTCCAGGTGCATCCCGCACCTGTGCCGGGAGACGGGATGAGCCAAACCGATCCAGTTGAAAAGCCGAAAGGGCCGCGCGATGCGGTGAGTCGCCGGGCGCGCGACTTCATCATGCTGGGTTTGTGCTTTACCGGCGTGTTGGCCCTTCTGGCCGTGAGCGGCGAACTGAACCCGGTCGTGGCGCTTGCTGCGCTTGCCATGCTGATCTCGGTCGCGATTGCCTATTTTGCCGGTACGGCTGCGTTCCTGCCAGTCAGCAGGCCGGCGTCCGCACCCGTTATTGCGGACGGCGCGGGCCGACTGGATTCCCGGCAATTGCTGAGTGCGCTGCCGCTGCCCGCTTTCGAAGTCGACGCCGAGGGGCGTATCGTGGCCTTCAATGCCGCCGCCGACCTGATCCTGCGCCTCGATGGGCGGTCCAATCCGCGAACCAGTACTGTGATCCGTTCACCCGGCCTGCTGTCGGCGATCGAGAAGATGCGCCTCAGTCCGGGCAGCGATGCGGTGTCGGTGAACGTGGAGAGTGCGCCGGACGAGACCTGGCGAGCCCACGTTTCGCGGCCCGTCGGTGCCACTCAGACTCTGGTCGTGCTGGAAGACCTGACGCCAGTGCGCCGCGCGGCGCGGGCACGGTCTGACTTCCTCGCCAATGCCAGCCACGAATTGCGCACGCCGCTTACCGCCTTGTCGGGCTTCATCGAGACGATGCGCGGCCCGGCCAAGGACGACAAGGCCTCATGGGACCGGTTCCTCGACATCATGGCAGGGGAGTCCGAGCGGATGAGCCGACTGATCGCCGACCTGTTGTCGCTGTCGCGGATCGAGTTTTCCGAACATATCGCACCGAGTGAGCGTGAAGACTTCGCCAGGATCGTACTCGACGCCACGGAGGCGCTGCAGCCGATTGCCAAGGACCGCGATGTCACGCTGGACTTGAAAGGCTCCGACGAAGACATGCCGGTCGTGGCCCACCGTGACGAGATCATGCAGGTGGTCGAAAACCTGCTGACCAATGCGCTGAAGTATACCCCGCCGAGCGGCCGGGTGACGGTGTCGTTCGGGCTCGCCGCCAGCATGACCGAGGCGCGGACGCGGGCGGCGCAGGGCTGGCGCGAGGGTGAGCGGATGACACTGTTGCCAGCGGCGGGGCGGCCCGGCACGCCGGACGCGTCGGTCTGGCTGCGCATCGAGGATGAGGGGCCGGGCATCGAGCGCGAACACCTGCCGCGCCTTGGCGAGCGTTTCTACCGCGCCGACCAGAGCCGGGGCGGCAAGATCACCGGCACCGGACTTGGTCTCGCCATCGTGAAACACATCATGGCCCACCATCGCGGCGGCCTCGCCGTCGAGACGCGCCTCGGCCAGGGCAGCGCCTTCGGTATCTGGCTGCCAGCCGCGCGGCCATAGTTTCCGAGTATATTCCCCGCTCGCCAACCGCTTGATCGCTTCGGTCTTGACGCCGTCGGCGGCGGGCGCGAGGTGATCCAGGGCGCTGGCCGTGGCGCCATTCGCGGTCTCGGCGAAAGTGACTCGGGTCCCTTTTCCTTCCGGGGTGAGGGTAATGGTCCAGATGACGGAGACGGCCATGCCCTGGAGCGGGCCGAACGCCGCGTCGAGGCGGAGCATCTTGCCGTATACGACGGTCAGGACAGTGCCGTGTGCGACCGAGCCACTGTCCCATGTTTCCTCCCAGAGCCCGCCAGCCTTCGGATTGAGCGAGAGGTGTTCGAACGTGCCGGAATACGTGTGGTCGGGGTGCCACCAGAGTTCCGGGTGGATCAGGCGGTCCCACAATTCGTCGGGGGCGAGGGTGGCGACGCCCTCCTGTTTCAATTCGTAATGGTCCGGCGATGCGGAGAATGACCTCCCCATGCGCGGGAGCAGAAAGGGCTGCGACGAGAAGAAGGGCGGCAACACGGGTCATGGCTACAGCCTCGCAGGCAATAGAGGCCTGTCGATTGTGCCCGGACGGCCGTCCGGGCAAGGGCTTGCTCAGTCCGGGACGCGGTTGAAGGCGAGCGTGTTGCCGCGTGCGGCATAGCTGTAGGAAATATAATCACCAGTCGCCTCGAGCAGGGTGAAGCAGCGCACGCCGACAGCCTCATCTTCGAACGTGAAGGACGGGCCGGCCGGGTCGGGCGCCAGTTCGTTACAGTCGGCCACGCTCGTGAGCGTGGAGACGCTCGGCTCTTCACCAAGATAGCTCTCAGTGACGGTCGTATCGCGGATCGTCATCATGCTCTTGGCGTCATCGACCGAACGCCATGTGCCCTGCAGCGCCGTTTCGGTGCTGGCGGGGGCAGGGGCATGGGCCGACTGGGGGGCCGAACAGGCCGCGAGGCCGATCAGGCCAAGGGCGAGGCAGAGAGCGGGCTGGAGCGTCATATGCGTATCCTGTGGTCGCGGCGGTGAAGTCGCTGGCGCTACGGAATGCGACAGCGTCAGATTCGGTTATGCCACGAACCTAGACGTGGCCTGCGGCATCGGCAAGTTCACCTTTCATGCCGCAAATTCCAGCTGCGTTTATGCGCGTCCATGCGATAGGTTTCGTTTGCAACGGCAAACAGGATACAGTGGCGCATGACAGTTGAAATCCTCACCGATGCGGCGCAACCGGACACGCATCCGTTGCTTGTTTTCGGGTGCGTGCTCGACGGGACGGGCGGGTGCCGCATGATTGAATGGTAGGCGGTGCAGGACTGGCAGCCGGCGCATGACGGGGAAGTCCTGTGGCCGCACCTTGATCGCACGGCCGACGGTGCCGCCAACTGGATGCAAAGCATGTTGCCCGCCTCGGAAGCCACGATTGATGTGCTGATCTCGAATGAGACACGGCCACGCGTGTTCCGTGAAGGCGACGGACTGGTCGGCGTGCTGCGTGGGATCAATTTCAATCCGGGTGACGAACCGGAGGACATGATCGTGATGCAGGTGTGGGCCGAAAAGACGCGCGTGGTGACACTGCGCCGGCGGCGTCTGCAAACGCCGCGTGATGTTCTGGCCCGGCTGCAGGAGACGGGAACGGGGCCGAAGACGGCCGGCGATCTGGCGATTGCGCTGACACGCGAACTGGTGAGCAAGATCAATAGCGCGATTGCCGACATGAATGATCGGATCGACGAACTGGAAGCCGATGCGGCGGACGCGAGGCCGGAGGATTTGCTGGGTGAGATCGGCGGAATCCGGCGCACCTGCCTCGCCTTCAAGCGCTACCTGTCGCCCCAATACGAGGCACTTGCGCAATTGCAGCGTGACCCGCTCGACTGGATGTCTGTATCCAACCGGAACACGATCCGCGAGACGCTCGACCGGCTGAGCCGTTGTCTCGAAGACCTCGATGTGCCGAAAGAGCGCGCGCTTGTGCTGCAGGACGACCTGAACAATCGCGCTGCGACCGAGATGAACCGGACGATGTTCGTATTCTCGATCATTGCCGCGATTTTCCTGCCGCTCGGTTTCGTGACCCGCCTCCTGGGGATTGATGTCGGCGGCATGCCGGGCGTGAATTCGGCCGGCGCGTTCTGGATCACCGTGCTGATCCTTGCGGTGATCGTCGGTATCGAGTTCATGTTGTTCAAGCCGATGAAGTGGCTGTGAGGACAGATCATGAACCCGGAAGATATTGAGATTGACGCCGACGCGGTGGCCAAACAGGTTGGGACGATCTTTGACAGCCTGATGGTCTGGTTCCAGGGCGTGCTGGAGCAGGCCCTCTCGATTGCGACTCTGTGGCAAATCGGGATCATTGTCGCGGCAAGCGTCGCCGGGTGGCTGCTGTCGCGCCTGCCGAACAAGAGATTGCATGGGGCTGCCGAAGGCCGGGGTCGCCCGGACGCGCTGGCGCGGGTCTACCTGTCTCTTGCGAGCGTGATGTGGCCGCTCATCAGCGTTGTTTTCATCTGGGCTGCCTTCGGCGGATTTGCCGTTGCGGACCTGCCTAATGTCGGCCTGCGCATTGCGGCGAGCCTGCTGGCTGCGTGGGTCATCATCCGGCTGCTGACCTCGAATATGAAGAAAAGCCTCCTGTCGCGGTCCATTGCCCTGATCGCATGGACCGTGGCGGCGCTTTACATCCTGCAATGGTTGGAACCGACCGTTACGGCCCTCAACGATTTCAGAATTCCGATCGGCAAGAGCTCGATTTCGGCCTGGCGGATCCTGACGAGCGTGGCGATTGCCATCGCAGCGCTCTGGTTCGGGCGGATCGCCGGTGCGACGGCGCAGTCGCGGTTGAGGTCCAATAGCCGGCTGAACCCCTCGATGGCCGGGCTTTTGGGGCAGGTCGCCAATATCCTGCTGATGGTTGTGGCGATCGCCATCGCGCTGCAGACGGTGGGCGTGAACCTGAGCGCGCTCACGATCTTTTCAGGTGCCCTTGGCGTCGGTATCGGCTTTGGCCTGCAGTCGATCTTCTCGAATTTCATATCAGGCGTTATCATCCTGATCGAGAAATCGGTGAAAGTGGGTGATTTCATTGAGCTGCAGTCGGGCGTGACCGGACTGGTCAATGAAATCAACATCCGGTCGACGGTGATTACGACCAACGATAATGTCGATATCCTTGTGCCGAACGAAGAGTTCATCAAGGCCCAGGTGATCAACTGGACGCTGCGCGAGGCGCGCCGGCGCACGCATATCAAATTCGGTGTGGCTTATGGCACCGACAAGGACCTTGTGCGCCAGGCCGGCATGGAAGCCGCCGCCGAGGTCAAATGGACGCTGGAAAACATGGGCCCGCGCATGCCGCAGGTCTGGCTGGTGGGTTTCGGGGATTCCAGTCTCGATTTCGAGCTCGTCGTGTGGCTGACGGAAGAGGCGGTGAAGAAGCCGTCCAAGGTCGTCGCCGACTATAATTGGGCGATCCATTCGGCGCTGGAGCGGCATGGTATCGAAATCCCGTTCCCGCAGCAGGACCTGCACGTCAAATCCTCGGATGCGATACGGGTGCGCATCGAAACAGGCGGCTCGGATGAGGCGCCGTCACCGGACACAGATGTGGCCACCGAAACGGAAAAAGCCCCCAAAGAATAACTCCGGGGGCTTTCCTGTTCGTCGCTGGGGTTACCGACTGATATCAGCCGGCGATGCGACGCACATAATCGTACTGGTTCTTCTTCGTGTCGCGCTTGCGGGCGGGCTGGAACGCCACTTTCGCATGCTCGCTGCAATAGGGACCGCAGTCCGACTTGCGGCCACAGAAGGCGAACTTCGGATCAGCCGGATCGCCGATCGGCCATTTGCACATTGAATCACGCAAGGTGAGGATGGTCGCAGCGCCGCCATCGGCCAGTTTCAGTGGCGGAAGCGGTGCGATCATCGCCGTGCGCTCGACAGGCCGGGCCTGCTCGATCGGTGTGGTGACAGCCGGCGCCGGCATCGTGACTGAACCGTCCGGCATCACGCGTGGCTTTGGCCGGGCCAAGCGCGGCGGGCGCTTGACGGGGCGCGACGGTGTCGCGCGGCCCGACAGGCCAAGGCGATGCACCTTGCCGATCACGGCGTTGCGGGTCACGCCGCCCAATTGCTTGGCGATTTGCGAAGCCGAATGGCCCTCCGCCCAAAGTTTCTTGAGCACTTCTACCCGTTCATCAGTCCATGCCATGGATTTAGGTCTCCCAGCTCTAGGTTCAGGGCCCCATACACGGTCCCGTCAGCCCCTACATGTTGTGATAGCAGTTACGCGCTATCTCTCTCAGCACCTAGATATCGTATCAGGACCGAAATGAAACACAACATGCGGACTTGGCTATCCACAGGCTTTCCATATGTTGTGTCTTGTGAGTCGCACTTTCAGCATGTGGGCCCAATTTTCGGGCAAAGGCAAAAAAGTCGCGTCTTGCCCCTCGCTCATGCGAGCATAGCACTTTAGATAACCCGCATGACAGACATCAGCTCAGACGCCAAACCCGCCAGCGCGAATTCCACCGTTTCTTCCAGTCCGGAATCCAGTTTCAGGGTCATCCGCCAATATGGCGCGATCAACGGGCTTGGCCTTTGGACGTTGTACAAGCGCGAAATCGGCCGGTTCCTGAAAGTGTGGATGCAGACCGTGTTCGCGCCGGTGGTGACGACATTGTTGTTCATGACGGTGTTCAAGCTGGCGTTCGGCGACCGGGGGCGCCTGACCGGCGATTTCGACGGGCTGAACTATAATGATTTCCTCGCGCCCGGCCTGATCATCATGGCGATCCTGCAGAACGCCTTCCAGAATACGAGCTCGAGCCTGGTGCAGGCCAAGTTCAATTCGACCCATGTCGATTTCCTGATGCCGCCTCTGTCACCGCTCGAGCTGACGGCAGGCTTCCTGGGCGGGGCAATTACGCGCGGTGTGATCGTGGCCGTGATTTCGGGGATCGGCATCCAGCTGAGTGGCCTGGCCGACCTGTCGGTCGTGCATGTCTGGCCGATCATATGGTTTAGCCTGACGGCAGCGATCATCCTCGGCGCGCTGGGCGCGATGGGCGGCATCTGGGCCGACAAGTTCGACCACCTGTCGGCGGTGACGAATTTCGTGATCGTGCCGCTGACCTTCCTGTCGGGCACGTTCTACGACATCAAGGTAATGAAGGAGCCGTTCCTGACAATGGCGCACCTGGATCCGTTTTTCTACATGATTGACGGGTTCCGCTATGGTTTCATCGGCGTCGCGAATTCGTCCGTGGTCACCGGAGTGATCGTGACGGGCGTGTTGTCCGTACTGTCGACCGGGGCCGTCTGGTGGATGTTCCGGACGGGATACAAGCTGAAAGCCTGATTCCCGCATTACGGGAGTCTCATTGACCCTTGCGTGCCCCGTGCGGTTAATGCGCACCGAGCACACGCGGAGGATATTATGCGTATTGCAAAACTCGCTGCCGGGACGGTGCTGGCTATGGCGCTGGCAGGTTGCCAGAACCTGATCCCGCAGGAAATGAGCGTCTCCGAACTATTGCGCCAATCCTGAAAAATCGCAGGAAAACGTCTGCCGGCTGAAAGTCGAAATCGACGGCCAGACGACAGCACTGTCTGATACCGACATGCGCCTGTCGGATGCGCGCGGCGTAGCCGACAGTGCGTCCGATGCGGCGGCCCGTGCACAAGCCACGGCTGACGAAGCGATGCAGCGCGCCAATGCGGCGCTCTCCAAGACCGACGAAATGGTCTGCGAGACGCTCACCGTGCAGAAGACCGATACCGGCACCTGCCGCCCGGGTTATGAGCTGACCAGCTGCACCCAGACGCGCTACACCGAGCGTGCCGGTGGCTTGTCTTTCCTGCGCGAGATCAATGACGAGAAGTGCCGCTTCAACGAGCGCGTTCTCGAAATGCAGGTCCGCTGCTGTAACACGGCTTCGGCCGCACCACAGCCGGAAGACGCCACCATCGTCGAGGACATGCCGGAGCCTGAGGCAGAGCCTGAGACACCGGAAGATTCGCCGCTGAGCTTCTAGCAAAGACTTCTACCAAAACCGGGGGGGATTCTCCGGGGGGTTGGGAAGAGAGCCGCCTGCATGTCTTTGCAGGCGGCTTTTTCTTGGACTGAAGGTTCGCCACATTTTGGCCCGGAGTCTTAGCATTCAGACAGGTTGGGAACGGGTGGGGCAGGGCGGCGCTTAGTCTGTCACCTGCACCGGGCAAGCGCCCAACCGGCGGGACGACAAATGGAGTAAATACGATGAAACCAACATTCGCATTCGCAGCCATTGCTACCCTGATGGCGGCTCCCGCCCTTGCCGGCGAAACAATGGCGCTGGCCGAAATCGACCTGAACGCCGACGGCTATGTGTCGATCGAAGAAGTGAAACTGCATCATCCCGACGTGACGGCGGAATCCTTTGCCGACTGGGACGTCAATGGCGACGCGAAATTGTCGGAGGCGGAATTCTCGGCCTGGCAAAAAGCGACGTCTGACGGCTATGGCACGGTGACCATCGAAGACCCAACCGATGCTTCCGATGATGGCATTGACGACGCGATGGACGATGCCAGCGACGCCATAACGGACGGCCAATAATCCCGGAGCGTAATCCCCCTTCCGCTTCTGGTGAAAGAAAGGCCCTGGTGAAAGCCGACATAGAACATGGCAAAGGGACAGACCATTGCCGGGATGAGCGCGCTCAGCCAGAGAACGGCGACGCGGCCATCCGGCGTGAACCCCTTCGAGGCCAGATACACAGTGCCGAACGAAAGGGTGACCGAAACAGTAAACACAATGGCCATGTTGCGGGCCTGTCCGATCCAGACCTTTCGGGTGCTGATTGTCTGATTCATCTACGGATCATTTCATAGCGCATGTCGGAGGAGATACCGAGTATGCTTTGACTGTTCGCGTGTCAGAACGATGAAATTTGACAAAATATTGCGCGGCGTAACGGGGGCTGTGGAGGCTAGGCTGCCAGCGTGCACCGGTTCCGACCGCAGTTCTTGGCGTCGTAAAGAGCTTTGTCGGCGCGACTGAGCAGGGCGGAGAGTGTGTCGTCGGCCCGCGCAGTGGCGAGGCCAAGGCTGATGGTGACGCGGACGACTTCGCCCTTGTAAATCAGGCAGGTGGACTCTGTCGCCTGACGCAAGGCCTCGGCGATACGGCTCAGCGCGACAATGTCTTTGACCTTGCACATGACGGTGAACTCTTCACCGCCAAGGCGGGCGACAAGCGCGTCCGGCGGGGCGGCGTGGATTAGGGTTTGTGCGACATGAGTCAGCGTTTCGTCGCCCGCCTCGTGGCCGTGACTGTCGTTGACTTGCTTGAACCAGTCTATGTCGATGAGAATGAGGCCGGACAGCGAATTCTTTGCGCGCGATGCTTCAAGTTGCGCGGCGCCCCGCTCAGTAAAGCTGCGGCGGTTGGCAAGGCCGGTGAGATCGTCACTGTTGGCAAGCTTGCGGAACTTGAGGTGGAGGCGAAGAAGGCGCAAGCGGAGTCGGATTGCCATGGCTTGGGCGATCGGCACGATGGCCAGAGGAAGTCCGAAGGACAAGGCCAGCGCATGGGTGCGGGAATGCGTGTCGAGATCGGCGGTGGTGAACCAGGTGACCGACACCGCAAAAACGACAGCACAGACGATCACGGATAGCGCCAGCCGAAGCTGCTCTATCCAGAAGTCTCGCTCGACGTTGCGTTGGTCCACTTTGCTCCCCCTTTGCGGGCCTTAAGTCCCTTGTTATCGCAGACAAAGACTTAAAATATCTGGTGCAGGTGGAGAAAATTTGATGCATCGGGTCGATTGTGTCCGCGAGACTTTCAACTCGTGCTGGGCTTTTGGCGGCAGATCGGCTTAGTCTGCGGATCCAACCATCGGGAGGCTGAGCCCTGGATATCCTGACAATACTGCCGCCAGTGTTGGCGATCATCGTCGCGATGCTGACACGCAATGTGTATGCAGCGCTGGGACTGGCGCTTGTAACATCAGAAACGCTGATCGCCGGGTTCAATCCGGGCATGGGGGCGCTGGGCAGCATTGACCGGGCGGCTGCGGTTTTCGAGAGCGCGGGCAATACGCGTGTCCTGCTTTTTTGCCTGCTGATCGGCGCGTTGATTGCGTGGATGCGTGACAGCGGCGGCGTGGAGGCCGTGGTGAGCGGCCTGATGAAGCGCGGCCTGGTTTCGACCCCCCGGCGGGCCGCGCTGGCGCCAGCGCTGGCGGGCACGGCGATCTTCGTGGAAACCAATGTCAGCCTGCTGAGCAGCGGCGTGCTCGGCCAGCGCCTGTTCGACGCGCATGGCCTGTCGCGCGAACGCCTCGCCTATATCATCGACTCCACCTCGGCGCCGGTCAGCGCGCTGATCCTGCTGAACGGCTGGGGCGCGTATGCGCTCGGCCTTGTCGAGCCGTATGGATTCGAGAGCCCGATTGGCGTCGTGGCCGGCACGATTCCGTGGAATTTCTATGCGCTGCTAACGCTGGCGGGGGTGTACCTGACGGTGTTCACGGGCCGGGTATTCGGGCCGATGAAGACGGCGGGCCTGGACCGGGATGTGCTGGTGGAAGACGAGGAGGCGTTGGCGCCGACGCGGTCGATCTACATGTGGCTGCCGCTCCTCACCATGATTGGTGCCTCGCTCGGCTTCATGGCGTGGACCGGCGGGGGCAATATCCTGGCCGGCAATGGCAGCCAGTCGATCCTCTGGGCGGTGTGCCTGGCGATGCTGGTGGCGGGCGTCGTGCTGGTCGCGGGCCGGGCCTTCGGCAAGGGCGAGCTGCAGGCGCGCGGCTTTGCCGGGATCGCGGAAATGGTGCCGGTTGTCGCCATCCTGTTCCTGTCGATTGCACTGGGTGACAGTCTGCGCGTCCTCGGGACAGGGACGTACATGGCGGGCGTGGCGGAGGCGTTCGTGTCGCCGATCATTGTGCCGGCAGTGGTGTTCGTGGTTGCGGGGGTGACGGCGTTCATGACCGGCACGAGCTGGGGCACCTATGGCATCATGATCCCGATTGCGATGCCGCTGGCCGTGGCGCTGGGCATTCCGCCCTCGCTGGCGCTGGCGGCGGTGCTGGGCGGCGGCGTGTTCGGCGACCATTGCTCGCCGATATCTGACACGACGATCATCGCCTCGCTGGCGGCGGGCTGTGACCATATCGAGCATGTCCGCACGCAGCTGCCCTATGCGCTGGTGGCGGGCGGGATCGCGGTGGTGATGTACCTTGCGGCGGGCGTCTGGCTGAGCCTGGCTTGACCCCCCTCTAGAGCTTCCCCCTTGCAGGAGGGAGAACAGTCGGCGCGGTTTGGACAGAATGCTGCGAGGGGGAGGTGGTCAGCCTTTAGGGCGGAGCACCAGCTGCGAGCAGCGGAAGAGAACCATGCGCTTGGCCGTTGCCATATGCGTGATTTCGCAATCCCAGACCTGTGTCGTGCCGCCGGTATGGACCGGCGTGGCGTGGGCCTGGACGCGGCCTTCGAGGGCGGTGGAGAAGAAGTTCGATTTCAGTTCGATCGTGGTGAAACCTGTCGCGCTTGCGGGCAGGTTGGCCATCGTGCCATAGCCGCAGAGCGCGTCGGCGAGGGTGACGAGGCTGCCGGCATGGAGGAAGCCATTGGGCGCATGGTGCGTGGCGACGATCTCGAAATAGCCCTCGACGAGGTGGCGTTCCAGCGTGGTGACGATAATGCCGAGATGGCCGGGCAGCTTGCCTTTGCCGCGCGCGGTGAAGGCCGCGGGATCGAGCTGGTCTTCGGTATGGCGGTAGTCCATGGGCAGGCTCCGGCGGCGGTATGTTCCAGACAGCAAAAAAGGCGCGGTCCCTAGGGCACGCGCCTTTCCTGCGTCATCGAATTAGACTACCTAGACCAAGTGTTAGCACTCATCGTCGGTCATCGGCTGACACGGGGCTAGGTCGGTTCCGTTTGAGCGGTTCCTTCGTTGCCCGGGCTCTGGCAGGTCGCTCCGAAGAGCGCCCAAATCCATCACCTCGGCCAGTCATCACCCAGGGGTAAAGTTCTGGCCTAACCGTCGGGCATCCCGAGGGATTTTCCTTTGGTTACCGCGTTTCGGATCGCGCCCCGGTCGCGGCATAGGGCTCCAAATCGAAGGGTCTAGCTCCCCCAAAGATGGACATCGCTTGGCTTTGTCCCGATGCCTGACCCTTGCCCTTCGTTTCCACCGTTCTCACGGTCTGAGTATTGGCCCGGGATCACCGGGTGCGATGTGCTGGGCCATCGTTCTGTCGCGGATTGTGCTCCCGCGCCGAGGTCGTTATCTTGCAGAAACGATCTCACCAAAACTCGCCTGAGTCGAGTCCCTGTCCATCTTTTTTCCGCCCCCAGAGGGAAGAATTCCACAGTTTTGCGACGGCCGTGAAATTGTTGCACTGCACACGCATACGAACCACGAACAAAAGCCCGGAAAAAGCCCAGTGGGGTCACGGAGAGGGCCCGGAGGCGGTGGTATGTGTACGGAGGGTGGGGCTGTTTCCCGTTATCGACCGTGAGACAGATCGGCCAAATTGCTAAGTGAGGGTTTGTGGCTCATCCTTTCCTTGGAAGGCAATGACCCTGAGGCAGAAATCAAAGGCCGAAGGATCGGCTGAGCGACACGTTAAAGAGATCAAGCGGCAGACCCGGCGGAAGTTTTCTGCTGAGGAGAAGATCCGTATTATTTTGGAGGGCCTGCGCGGGGAGTATTCCATTGCG
>NZ_JBDNGN010000033.1:0-3307 GCF_041689225.1 Hyphomonas sp.
AAGGAGAGGCCCGATGGGCAAGGCAAAGTTTGAACGCAACAAGCCGCACGTGAACATCGGCACGATTGGACACGTTGACCATGGCAAGACGACGCTGACGGCGGCCATTTCGATGGTCCTGGCCGAGGCGTCTGGCGGCGAAGCCAAATCGTATGCCGAGATTGACTCGGCACCTGAAGAAAAGGCCCGTGGCATTACGATCAACACGGCGCACGTCGAGTATGAGACGGCCAACCGTCACTACGCCCACGTCGACTGCCCCGGCCACGCTGACTATGTGAAGAACATGATCACCGGTGCGGCCCAGATGGATGGCGCGATCCTGGTTGTGAACGCGGCTGACGGCCCGATGCCGCAGACGCGCGAGCACATCCTGCTGGCCAAGCAGGTCGGCGTGCCGTCGATGGTTGTCTTCCTGAACAAGGTCGACCAGGTCGATGATGCCGAGCTTCTGGAACTGGTCGAGATGGAAGTGCGCGAACTTCTGAACTCGTACGACTTCCCGGGCGACGATATCCCGATCATTGCCGGTTCGGCCCTGGCGGCTGTCGAAGGGCGTAATCCTGAAATCGGCAAGGACAAGGTCCTCGAGCTGATGCAGGCCGTTGACGACTATATCCCGACGCCAGATCGTCCGCTGGACAAGCCATTCCTGATGCCGGTCGAAGACGTGTTCTCGATCTCGGGCCGCGGTACGGTTGTGACCGGCCGGGTTGAGCAGGGCATCGTCAAGGTTGGCGAGGAAATCGAGATTGTCGGCATCCGCCCGACCGTCAAGACGACCTGTACCGGCGTTGAAATGTTCCGCAAGCTGCTCGACCAGGGCCAGGCTGGCGACAACATTGGTGCGCTGCTTCGCGGTGTTGACCGTGAAGGCGTCGAGCGCGGCCAGGTTCTCTGCAAGCCGGGTTCGATCACGCCGCACACGACGTTCGAAGCCGAAGCCTATATCCTGACCAAGGAAGAGGGTGGCCGTCACACGCCGTTCTTCACCAATTATCGTCCACAGTTCTACTTCCGCACGACCGACGTGACGGGCGTGGTGACGCTGCCGGCCGACAAGGAAATGGTGCTTCCGGGCGATAACGTGAAAATGGATGTCGAGCTGATCCAGCCGATCGCCATGGACAAGGGCCTGCGCTTCGCCATCCGCGAAGGCGGCCGCACCGTCGGCGCCGGCGTGGTGTCCGAAATCAAGAAATAGGCTGGCAACAGCTACGACAAGACAAAGGCCGCTTCCGCAAGGAGGCGGCCTTTTTCATTGTGCGTGTGTCTGGCGCGGCGGTTGCTGCAAGACAGAAACTTTGGCGCGGGGATGGTGCCTGTGCGCCATGGCACTTAGGCTCTGGAAAACAGAAACCGGAAAAGGGAGACGCGCATGGTCATGGGGAAAACCGGATTGAGACGATCCATGGTGCAGATAGCGGGCGCCGCGACGGCGCTGGCCGTGCTGGCCGCCTGTGCGCATCCGGTCATTGAGGACACGGCGGCGCACCGGATGGATATGGCCCAGGCCGCGCACCAGAACAGCCTGGTGCTGGACGGGCACGCGGACATCGTGCTGCCGTCGACGTCTCTGAGCTATCAGGGGCCGGATGGCCGGTCGAAAGTGGCGCCGGACAAGCTGGCAGCCGGCGGGGTTGGCGCGGTTGTCATGTCTGTCGCGGTCGGGCCAGGCCCGCGCACGTCGGAAGGCGACGCCGCCGGCCGCGCGGAAGCCGACGAAAAGCTGGCGGCGATTCGCGCGCTGGATGCGGCGCATGAATCGCTCGCCATCGCCACCACGCCCGAAGAGGTGCGCGCGATCCGCGCGCGCGGGCAGACGGCGGTGATCCTGGGCTTCCAGAATGCCCGGTCGCTGGAAGGCGATGTCGCGGCGCTGGATACATTTTATGCGGCGGGTGTGCGCGTGTTCGGACTGAACCATATGGGGCACAATGACTTCTCCGACAGTTCGCGCCCGTTATATGATGGTGACACGAAGTCCTATGAGGTCGAGGCCGAACATGGCGGACTGTCGGCGCTGGGCGTGCAGGCCATTGAACGAATCAATGCGCTGGGCGGGATCGTCGATGTGTCGCAAATGTCGAAAGATGCGACGCTGCAGGCCATCGCCCTGTCGACATCGCCGGTGATTGCCAGCCATTCGAACGTGCGTGTCCTGTCGGACGTGTCACGCAATCTGTCTGACGAAGAGATCGACCGGATCGGCGAGACCGGCGGCGTGATCCATGTCGCCGCCTTCGGCGCGTACCTGGTGGACCTGTCTGATCTGGACCTGCTGGCACGGATCCGGGCTGTGCGGCGTGAGGCGGGCCTGCCGGAAACCTATTCCTACCCGTATGAGCTTTATTGGGAGCTGCATGACCCGGCGGAGAAAACCGCCTTCCTGACAGCGATGCGCGATGTCATCGGACGGGGCAGTGTCGACCGCATGATGGACCATATCGACTATATCGTTGCGCGCATTGGGATCGACCATGTCGGGATCGGGACCGACTTCAATCATGGCGGCGGGGTGGAGGGGTTCAACGAGGCGGATGAGGCGTTCAATGTGACTCTGGCGCTGGTCGATCACGGCTATTCGGGCGCTGATATCGAGAAGATCTGGGGCGGCAATTTCCTGCGCGTGTTTCAGTCCGTGTCGCCTGCACCGGCCGATTGACGCGCCGCTTCGGCGCTCCGCCGCACTGCGAGCTGCTGGAGGTTGTGTTCGTGGTCGCCGCGATCGATGCGGTAATAGCCGACTGCGATGATCATGCATGTCCACAGCAGGAGAAGTGTCGGCGCATAGCATGCGCCGAGCCGCCATAGGGTTTCCGGTGAGACGTCGCCTACCGCAGCGCCCTGCGGGAAGGAGACGAAAGACAGGATAAGCCCGGCCGAGAATGCGCCGAGGCCCTGGGTGGCCTTGCGCGTGAAGGTGACGGCAGCGAAGAAGACGCCTTCCGACCGGCGACCGGTCCTGAGTTCGCTCTGCTCCACGAGGTCTGCGATCATCGAATAGAGCACGGCCTGGAGCGCGATGATGAGGGCGACGTCAATCGTGTTGATGGTGGCGACGATGGGAAAGAGGAGCGGGTCGCCATTGGCAGGCATCAGGCCGATGAGGCGCAGGATGACTGGAGCAGGGGCCATGGTGAAGGCAATGACGCCGAGCCAGATTACCCCTCGCTTCTTGCCGAACCGCTTCACGATCCTCGGCGCGACGAGCAGGCCGATCAGCGCCGAGAGGAAGACCAGCAAGGTCCACAGGAATATCTGGCCGCCCGAGAAGCCCCAGAAATAGGTCAGCATGAGGAAGGCG
>NZ_JBDNGN010000034.1:0-24208 GCF_041689225.1 Hyphomonas sp.
CCCAAGGCAACCGCCTTGATCACCCGACTGCGAATATCCTGAGAATAACTCTTGCCCATGATCCACCTCCAAGACGAGGGAATCACAAACCAGTCCAATTGGGAATCCTCCGCGATTCACATTTGGAGAGGGATGCTCTAGATGAAACCTGACCCGATCGAAAAGTCCCTGCGCCAAGGCGTGGGGATTTTTTTATCAGGGCAGCAGCAGGCAGGCGTCACCGTAAGAATAGAAGCGATACCCGGACGCGATCGCGTGGGCATAGGCCGCCTGCATCACGTCCGTACCCATCAGCGCGCACACCAGCATAAACAGGCTGGATCCCGGCAGGTGAAAATTGGTGACCAGGGCGTCAGTGGCGCACACCGCGTCGCCGGGTTTCAGGAAGATATCGGTAGGGCCAGTGGCAGGCGCGAGCGTGCCTGTTGGCGTCGTGCAGCTTTCCAGCGTGCGCATCGCGGTTGTGCCGACAGGGACACAGCGGTGTCCGACGGCCCGGGCGGCGTTGAGGCGGGCCGCAGCTTCCGGCGTCAGCCGACGCCATTCGGCGTGCAGGCGGTTCGCTTCGATCTGCGCGTCTTCGAGCGGCTTGAACGTGCCGAGACCAACATGGAGCCGAACCGTCTCGCGCTGCAGGCCGGCGGCATCGAGTTCCGACAGGAGACGGGGGGTAAAGTGCAGGCCGGCCGTCGGCGCGGCGACCGAGCCCGCGTCCTCACCGGCAAAACTGGTCTGGTATGTCTCCCGGTCACGCGCATCGGCAGGGCGCCGGCGCGCGATATACGGTGGCAGCGGCATGGCGCCATGCGCATCGAGCGCCTGTTCAAGTTCCGGTCCGGACAGCGAGAACGAGAGTTCGATCTCACCGCCGTCAACGCGCTGTGTGATCTTGGCTGAAAAGCCCTCGGCAAAGTGGATCGGGTCGCCGGGCTTCAGGCGCTTGCCGGGTCGCGCGAGCGCACGCCACGTATGGTCGTCCACGCGTTCGACCAGGTTCACGTCACAGGCAACATCGGCGCCCGCCTCATTGCGTGCCGGTCGCACGCCCTTCAGCGCCGCGGGCAGGACACGCGTATCATTGAACACGAGCACATCGCCGGGCGAGAGATAGCGCGGCAGGTCGCGGATGTTGGCATCTTCAATCCGGCCATCGCCATGCACGACCAGCAGCCGCGCAGAATCCTGCGGGTCGGCGGGTCGCAACGCGATCAGCTGCTCGGGCAGGTCAAAATGGAAGTCGGCGAGGTTCACGGGCATCATCTTCACTGTGCCCGCTGAAGGCGCCTGGCGACTAGTGTTCGACGACGGCCGCAACCGACGGACGTTCACACACATCCAGATCCTCGGCGACATCGGCGATACTCGCCGTGAAGACGGGACCGTCCGTGCGTTCGACCCAGACGTTGGGCCGCTCTGCCTTGGGCAGGTCGGCTGCGACCTCTGCCGACATCAGGATGTCTGGAAGGGCGACTTCGCCATTCAGCGCATCCTTGCCGGCCTTGATGGCGAGAACGACATCTTCGCCTTCAACGATGCGGCCCCAGGCCGTGTATTCCTTGTCGAGATGGTGCGACGTGTCGCGCATCAGGAAGAATTGCGAATTGGCGGAATTAGGATCCGACGTGCGAGCGGTCGACACGACGCCTCGGCAATGCGGGATCCAGCTTTCGACCATGCCGTCCTTGGACATTTCAGCGAAAAACGAGGCCTGCGTCACCATCGGAAAGCCGTTCACATAACCGTTCTTGGCGGAATCGCGCGGGCCAAAGCTGGAATCAAGCGGCATTTCGCCCGGGTTGCGGCGGAAAGTGAACTCGCCCGGAATGTCCGGAAGACCGGATTCGCGGCCCTTGAGCGCGAAAATGTCGCCGCCCTGCGCCATGAAGCCATTGATCACGCGGTGGAAGCTGGTGCCGTCGAGATCACCCGATCGGATGATCGCGGCAAACTGGGCATAGTGCTTGGGCGCGACGTCGGGAAAGGCCTCGATCAGGACGCGGCCCTTGTTGGTTTTGAAGATGAACAGGCGTTCCGGGTCAACCGCGCGCCAGTTTGCGGTGTCGGCCTTGGCCGCTTCGACCGCCATTGCCGGAGCGGCAGCCGCCTCGTCAGCTGCGACCGGAGTCGACGTGTCTGCGTACGCCATCAGCCCCAGAGAAAGGGCGGAGGCGGCCATCGCCAAAGTCGCGAGCTTCATTTACCGTATTTCTCCATGAGGGCCCGTTTCACGTCAGGGCTTACAAAAGGCGATATATTGCCGCCGAGGCTCGCAATTTCCTTCACGAGCCGCGACGCGACCGCCTGGTGCCGAACATCGGCCATCAGGAACACCGTTTCAATGTCGGGATTCAGTTGCTCGTTCATCGCCGTCATCTGGAATTCGTATTCAAAGTCCTGAACAGCCCGAAGCCCGCGCAGGATCATCTGGGCGCCACACGCTTCGGCAAACTTCATGAGCAGGCCGTGCATCGGCATGACCTTGATTTCAGCCAAGCCGGGCGCGTTGAACCGCGCACACTCGTATTTGACCATTTTCACACGCTCTTCGAGCGAGAAAAGCGGCTTCTTGGCCTCGTTGATGGCGACGCCAATCACGAGTGTATCGACCAGCTTCATTGCCCGGCCAAAAATATCGATATGCCCATTGGTCGGGGGATCGAATGTTCCCGGGTAAAGTCCGATACGATGCACTGGCGCCCCCTGTTGCCTATTCTTGTGGGTCAGGTGTGCCGGTTTCCGCCGGACCACCATTGTCAACTTCATCCATATCGGTTTCAGCGTCTTCTACAAGACGTGCAACAGAAACAACGTGTTCGCCCTCGGCCGTGCGAAGGACCCAGACGCCGCCCGTGGACCGGCCCGCGATGCGGATCTGGTCGACCGGCGTGCGGATCAACTGGCCGGCATCGGTGACGAGCATGACCTGATCGCCATCATCGACCGGGAAGGACTGGGACACCTGCTTGGTTGGCCCCTGCTTCTTGTCCCGGCCCCAGATGTTCTGGGCGACGAGGCCTTTGCCGCCGCGTCCCGTGGTGCGGTAATCATAAGCAGACGAGCGCTTGCCCATACCATCATCGGCAATCGTGAGGATGAATTCCTCAGCGGCGCCGAGTTCGGCGATCCGCTCGGCGCTCAGCGCTGTTTCGGCGATGGCTTCGTCGGCATCGTCCTCGCTGATTTCCTCTTCTTCACCTGTCGCGGCCCGGCGCATGGCCGAAGCATGCTTGAGATAGGCGCGCGCCTCTTCCGACGAGGCATCGACATGGCGCAGGATGCCCATCGAGATCACTTCGTCCTTGGCGCCGAGACGGATGCCCCGCACGCCGGTCGAATTGCGCCCGGCAAAGACGCGCACGTCTGTCACGCGGAAGCGGATGCACTGGCCGAGCGCCGTGGTGAGCAGAATGTCGTCGCGCTCGGAGCAGATCTTGACCGAGACGATGCCGTCGCCCTCGTCGAGCTTCATGGCAATCTTGCCGTTGCGATTGACCCGCGTGAAGTCCGCCAGCTTGTTGCGGCGGACGGTGCCGGAGCGGGTGGCGAACATCAGGTCGAGCACTTCGTGCGCCGTTTCGTCATCCGGAAGGGGCATAACGCTCTCGATGCGTTCGTCAGCAGCCAGCGGGAAGATGTTGACCAGCGCCTTGCCGCGCGAGTTCGGCCCGCCAACCGGCAGGCGCCAGACCTTCTCCTTGTAGACCATGCCGGCCGACGAGAAGAAAAGGATTTCAGTATGCGTGGTCGCCGAGAACAGCTTGACCACGAAATCCTCGTCCTTCATCGACATGCCCGAACGGCCCTTGCCGCCACGATGCTGTGTCCGGTAGGTCGAGAGCGGCGTACGCTTCACATAACCGCCATGGGTGACGGTGACGACCATGTCCTCGACCTCGATGAGGTCCTCGTCTTCCATGTCGATGCCGCCCATCGCGAATGCGGAGCGGCGCGGAACGGCGAACTTCTCTTTCACGTCGTTAAGCTCGGCCTTGATGATCTCGCGGATACGCGGGCGCGACCGAAGGATATCGAGCAGGTCGGCGATCTTGTCGGACAAGCCCTTGGCTTCATTGCCGATTTCGTCGCGGCCAAGGCCGGTCAGACGGTGCAGGCGCAGGTCGAGAATGGCCCGGGCCTGTTCGTCCGACAGGTAGATCGTCTCGCCGCCCGACCAGCGTGTGCGCCGGTCTGCGATCAGTTCGAGCAGTGACCCCATGTCCATGATTGGCCAGGCTTTCGCGAGCAGTTGTTCGCGGGCCGTCGCCGGGTCGGGCGAGTGGCGGATGATGCGGATCACTTCGTCGATATTGGCCACGGCCATGGCAAGGCCGACCAGGACGTGGGCCCGGTCGCGGGCCTTGTTGAGGTCGAACTTGGTGCGCCGGACGATGACTTCCTGACGGAAGGCCAGGAAGCAGTCGAGCACCTTGCGCAGGTTCATCAGTTCCGGGCGGCCGCCATTGAGCGCGAGCATGTTGACGCCGAAACTGGTCTGCAACTGGCTGAAGCGGAAGAGCTGGTTCAGCACGACTTCGGCGCTGGCGTCCTTCTTCAGCTCGATCACGACGCGGATGCCGTTGCGGTCGGATTCGTCGCGCAGGTCGGAGATGCCTTCGACGCGCTTTTCGCGCACGAGTTCGGCGATTTTGGTGATCATCGCGGCCTTGTTCACCTGGTAGGGAATTTCGGTGACGATGATGGCCTGGCGGCCATTCTTGGCCTCTTCGATATCGGTCTTCGCGCGCATGATAACCGAGCCACGTCCGGTGGTCAGGCCCTTGCGGCTGCCGGCATGGCCCATGATCAAGCCACCGGTGGGGAAATCGGGGCCCGGGACGATTTCGAGCAGGGCTTCATCGTCGATCATCGGGTCGTCGATGACAGCGAGGGTCGCGTCGATGACTTCGCCGAGATTGTGCGGCGGGATGTTCGTGGCCATGCCGACCGCGATGCCGCCGCCGCCATTGACCAGCATGTTCGGGAACTGGGCCGGCAGGACCGTCGGTTCCTGCTGCGAACCGTCATACGTGTCCTGGAAGTTGACGGTATCCTTGTCGATATCGGCGAGCAGGTAGGTTGCCGCCTTGGTCATCCGGCTTTCCGTGTAACGCATGGCAGCGGCAGGATCATTGTCGATCGAGCCGAAATTGCCCTGGCCGTCGACCATTGGCAGCCCCATCGAGAAGGGCTGGGCCATGCGCACGAGCGCGTCATAGATCGCGCTGTCGCCATGCGGGTGGAAGTTACCCATCACGGCGCCGACGATATTGGCGGATTTCTTGTACGGCTTGTCGGGCGTGTTACCGCCGACCTGCATGGCGTAGAGGATGCGCCGGTGCACTGGCTTCAGGCCGTCGCGCACGTCGGGCAGCGCGCGGCTGACGATCACGCTCATCGCATAGTCGAGATACGAGCTTTTCAGCTCGGATTCGATGGAAATCGGCTCGATCCCGTCCCGGAGGGGCGGGTTGCCCTGGCCGCCATTATCGGGGGTTTCGGGCTCGTCCGGCGGCGTCGTGTCGTCACTCATGAGGGGGCTTTCTGCGTCTTCGGTATAATACGGCGGGGACCTTGCCCGAATCGCCTATATTTATTGAGAAAACTCTAGCAGGCAGGGGGCAGGAAAGCCACCCTTTTGGCCGGGTTTTGGCAGTTGGCTAACGGAACCGGCCGTGCACGAAAAACAGCCCGAACATATGTACGGAAAAAGCCCGGATATTGCCCGGAAACAGGCCGGAAACGGGCCGGATGCATTGGCGCCGGACGCCTTCTGATGGCATACGCCTTGCTAGATCCATGACGGGTTGAAGGCGCGTGCGGCCATGATCGTGACATTCGAAGATTTCCAGGGCTTCCCCGGCGCTGATGTATGCGTTGTCGGATCGGGCCCGATCGGGCTCGCGCTGGCCCATGCCTGTGTCAAACGCGGCCTGAAGGTCCTGATGCTGGAATCCGGCAATTACTGGCCGGACGAGCAAAAAAACGACCTTGGCAAGGCCGGCAAACTCGATACCGCCCATCATGTGCCGCTCGAAGAGGGTTGCTGCCGCGCACTGGGCGGCAATTCCTATCAATGGGGCGGGCGCTGCGTGCCGTTCGACCCGATCGATTTCGATGCGCGCCCCTGGATAGAGAATTCAGGCTGGCCGATCAGCGCGGAGACCGTGACGCAGTGGTATGCCGATGCGGCTGGCTTCCTGCTCTGTCGGGATGACTTCACCGACACGCCCCTGTGGCCCGACAATGGCCGCGTCCGTAGCGACACGCTGGAAAGCTGGGTCGCCAACCCGAATATTGCGCATGTCTACAATGACTGGCTGAAAACCTGCGACGACATCTGCGTCGTGCTGGATGCCACGGTTGTGGATTTCCGGTTCGACGCAAACGATACGCGGATCGAGGCCGTCACGGTTGCCAACGGGTCGATGCGCACGGACCTGCCCGTCAAAACCGTCATCGTGGCCGCAGGCGGTGTCCAGACGCCGCGCCTGCTTCTGGCGGCGCAGCGGACACGGCCCAGCATGTTCGGCGGCGTGGATGGACCGCTGGGGCGCTATTACATGGGCCATGTCAGCGGCAAGATCGCCGAGATCACGCTGGCCGACCCCACCTCCGACGGATTTCTCGACTACGAAATGGACGGCAACCGGTTCAAGCGCCGGCGCATCACGCTTACCGAATCCGAGCAGCGCGCGCACCAGTTGCCACAGATCACGTTCAGCGCCGGCAACCCAGTGGTCTACGATCCGGCCCACCGCAACGGCGCCCTGTCGGCGATCTGGATGGTCCTGTCCTCGCCACTGGGCAACCGGTTCCTCAACGCGCCTCTGCGCCGGCTCTATCTCGGCGAGGAAAAACAATCGGTCCTGTCGCATGTGCTGAACATACTCCGTTCCCCCATCGCGACCGGTTTTGGCGCGTTCAACGTGTTCCGCCAGATGTACCTGCAGAAGCCAAAACGGCCGTCGGTATTCCTGAAGAACAGCAAGGGCCGCTACACGCTTTACTATCATGGCGAACAGACGCCTTCGGCGGACAACCGGGTGCGCCTGTCGTCGGACTTGGACGCATTGGGCATGCCGCGCGTGGCGGTCGACTTCGACTATTCCGCTGCCGACGCCGACGGCGTGCTGAAGGCGCACGCCATCCTCGCCGAAGCGGTGGCTGGAGCCGGCATCGGCACGATCGACTATTCCGTGCCGGAGCACGCGCGCGCCGCCGCTATTGTCAGCCAGGCGCGGGACGGCCTGCACCAGATCGGCACCACCCGCATGTCCACCGACCCGGAGCATGGCGTGGTGGACACTGACTGCCGCGTGCACGGCATGCAGAATCTCTATGTCGCCTCGACCTCGGTGATGCCGACATCCGGCCATGCCAACCCGACCTTTGTCGGCGTGGCGCTCGCGATGCGGCTCGCTGCCCATCTCGGCGGCCCGGTGAAACCGGAGCGCAAGACTGAGAACCTGACGATGGACGCCCCAACCGCACTGGCGGCGGGCAAGCGCATCCTCGTGACGGGCGCTTCGGGAAAGATCGGCCAATACGTTGTCAGCCAGCTGCTCGACAAGGGCCATGCCGTCGTCGCGCTGATGTCCAGCCCGGACCGCGCAGTGGGGCGCGAGACCGACCGGGATGTTGAGTGGCGCCAACATGACTGGTGTGAGTCCGTCGATTTCACAAACCATGTCCGAGGCTGCGATGCGGTCATCCATCTTGGCGCCGAAATCTGGCGCATCGACCGGATGGAGCGGGTCAATGTCGAGGCAACTGCGGCGCTCGCCGCAGCGGCTGAAGCTGCCGGCATTCGCAGCTTCGTGTTCGCCAGCAGTATCGCCGTCTATGGTTCGCCGAAGCGCGCCGAGGTGGACGAGGACACGACACGCCTGACGCCCACCCATGACGTGAAGACCGAGTATCGCGGCACTGACAGCATCCGCGCCTATGGCCGCAGCAAGGTGAAAGCCGAGGACGCAATCACGGCAGCGTGCCGGAACACGCATTTCGCTGTGGTGCGCCCCACGGTCGTCTCCGACGTCGACGACATTGCAGGCGCGGTGAACATGAACCCGCTGGTCAAGAGTATCGGCGCGAGGCGGCATACGCATTTCGTCTATATCGCCGATGTGGCGGCCGCGATGATTTGGTTGATGGAGCGCGGGCTGTCGCAACCGGCGGACATGCCGGGGCGGGTCGAGACGTTCAACCTGTCTGACGAGACGGGATACGACACATCCTACAGCGGTTTGTATAGTCGGCTAGAGGCCCTTTCAGGACGCGGCGGGCTGGGCGCGAAGCTGGCCAGCCCTCTCTTCGTGTACGACCTGTTCGACCGGCTGAAATCGAAGAGCCTGTCGCGCGGCCTGCCACTGGGCCGTTGCGTCTTCCTGGCGACGCGCCTGCATGCTGTCGGCTATTCGCACCCGTTCGGCATCGCGATGGCCGAGCGCCTTGCCGCTGACCGGATTCGCGAACGCTGACAGTGCTGAAATGGCCTATTCGGTGGCGGGCAGTGCCCCGAGATCGGACAGGGCGCGCATGACAGCGGCCTTGCGTTTCGGCACGTCGGCGCCCGGATCGGTCATGTCCATGTTGAAGGCGAAGGCATAGGTGCCGGGCGCGGCGCCGCCAGCCTGTTCCAGCCAGCCAACGCACCAGCCGATATCTGTCTGACCTTCGACGCTTTTCCAGCCCGTCTTGCCGTAAAGGGTCCAGCCCGCGCCGGACTCCATGACCATCATCGGAACGGCGCGTTCATAGGTGCGGGCCGACAGCGGCAGTGTGCGGCGCACCAGATGGGACAGGAAAGCGACCTGCTCCTCGGCAGAAATCGTCAGGGGGCCTTTCAGCCAGTATTGCGATACGTCTTCCGGCGCACCCGTGTCGGCGTTGCCATAGTCGAAATCGGCGAGCCAATCATGCAGCGCGGCAGACCCGATGCGCGGGGTGACGGTCTGATATATCCAGACCGTTGACCGTTTGAAGGCCGCCGCGAAATCCTGCGTCTCGTTCCAGCTGTCCACGAAGCGCTTGACGCCGTCCCATTCGAAGACTTCGTCCGGCCCGGACACCGCGCCGGTTTCCAGCGCAATCAGCGTGTGGGGGATTTTCGAGGTCGAGGCGGGGACGAAACGCTGGCGCGCACGGGCATCATTGCTGATCCAAGCCCGCTGGTCCTCCAGCCGGTAGACGACCAGAGTCGAGGCATCGGGGTCGACGCCGACCGCCGCCACGCTGGCGCTGAGGGGCGGCGGTGGGGTCAATGTCATGCAGGCGGCCAGCAGGCACGCCGTCAGGGCCAGAACCAAGCCACTGGCGACTCGCGTTGGAAGAGCCAGCCTGCGCTGCACACATGCTTCCTAGAACGGGATCTCGTCGTCGAGATCCGGGCTGAAGCTTTCGGCCGGGCCGCTCATCTTGCGGGCGCTGCCTTGCTGTTCGCCGAAATCATTGCCGCCGGAACGGGCGCCGCCGCGATCACCGGCGCTGTCGAGCATGGTGAGCGTGCTGCCAAAGCCGCGCAGCACGACTTCGGTCGTATAGCGCTCCTGGCCTTCCTTGTCTTGCCATTTGCGGGTCTCGAGCTGACCTTCAATGTAGAGCTTCGAGCCCTTCTTGACGTAGCTCTGGACGACACGGACGAGGCCTTCGCTCAGGATCGAAATCCGGTGCCATTCGGTCCTTTCCTTGCGCTCGCCCGTGGCCTTGTCTTTCCACGTCTCGGACGTGGCCAGCGTGAAGCTGGCAACCTGGCCGCCATTCTGGAACTGGCGGACTTCCGGATCCTGCCCCACATTACCAACAAGAATGACCTTGTTCACTGATCCTGCCATCTATCCATCTCCGCTCAGTCTTGTTTCGTTATCGAATCTGTTCTCTTCTACCGCGACCGGGCTCGCCTGTCGCCTCCCCAGCCGTTTTTCCACAGGCCCGGATTAAAAAAGCAGCGAGTCACAAATGTTCACACTTTGTTCTTGTGGTCAAGCTGGACTCACGCCACACATAGAACCTAGCAACTCGCCCAATCCTGTTTCGTCACCGTAACGAGCTTTCTGCATGGCCCGACTAGAATCCCCTTTCATCCGCGTGCGCGGAGCCAAGGAACACAATCTCAAGAATATCGACGTGGACATTCCGCGCGGTGAGCTTGTGGTGATGACCGGCCTGTCAGGCTCGGGCAAATCCTCGCTCGCGTTCGACACGATCTATGCCGAAGGCCAACGACGCTATGTCGAAAGCCTGTCGGCCTATGCGCGCCAGTTCCTCGAACTGATGCAGAAGCCGGACGTCGAAAGCATCGAGGGCCTGTCGCCTGCCATCTCGATCGAGCAGAAGACGACCAGCCGCAACCCGCGCTCAACGGTCGGCACCGTGACCGAGATCTATGACTATATGCGCCTGCTGTGGGCGCGCGTCGGCATTCCCTATTCGCCGGCCACCGGCCTGCCGATCGAGAGCCAGACGATCAGCCAGATGGTCGACCGGACGATGGAACTGCCCGAGGGCACGCGCCTCTTCCTCCTGGCGCCGATGATCCGGGGCCGCAAGGGCGAATATCGCAAGGAATTCGCCGAACTGCTCAAGAATGGCTACCAGCGCGTCAAGGTGGACGGCGAGTTCTACGAACTGGAAGACGCGCCCAAGCTCGACAAGAAGTTCAAGCATGACATCGATGTCGTGGTCGACCGCGTGGTCGTGCACGAAGGCATGGAGCAGCGCCTCGCCGAAAGTTTCGAGACGGCGCTGGGCCTGGCGCAGGGCATCGCGCTGGCCGAATATGCCGATCTCGAAGAGGGCGAGACCGAGCCGAAGCGGATCACCTACAGCGCCAATTTTGCCTGCCCCGTGTCCGGCTTCACGATTTCGGAAATCGAGCCGCGCCTGTTCTCGTTCAACAATCCGTTCGGCGCCTGCCCGACCTGTGACGGGCTGGGCAACCAGCTGAAGATCGATGCCGACCTGATCGTACCTGACAAGGACCTCGACCTGATGAGCGGCGCCATCGCGCCCTGGGCCAAGTCGACATCCCCCTACCAGACGCAGACGCTGCAGGCCCTGTCGACGCATTACCGGTTCGACCTCAAGAAGAAGTGGAACAAGCTGCCGGAAGACATCCAGCAGATGATCCTGCACGGCACCGGCGAGGAAGAGATCAAGTTCATCTATGATGACGGGATGCGCCGCTATGAGGTGAAGAAGACGTTCGAGGGCGTCATTCCGAACCTCGAGCGGCGCTATCGCGAGACCGACTCGGCCTGGGTGCGCGAGGAAGTATCCAAGTTCCAGTCGGCGGCGCCCTGCCCGGCCTGTGGCGGCAAGCGGTTGAAGCCGCAGGCGCTGGCGGTGAAGATCGCCAAGCTGGATATTTCGGACGCGGCCGAATTCTCGATCAAGGATGCGGGCGACTGGTTCAGCAAGGTCTCGAAGACACTGACCAAGCAGCAGAACGAGATCGCGTCGCGCATCCTGAAAGAGATCAATGACCGGCTGAACTTCCTCAATGATGTCGGCCTCGAATACCTGACGCTCAGCCGCGGGTCCGGCACCTTGTCCGGCGGCGAGAGCCAGCGCATCCGGCTGGCCAGCCAGATCGGCTCGGGCCTGACCGGCGTGCTCTATGTGCTCGACGAGCCGAGTATCGGCCTGCACCAGCGCGACAATGCCCGCCTGCTGGAGACGCTGAAGCGGCTGCGCGACCTCGGCAATTCCGTGATCGTGGTCGAGCATGACGAGGACGCGATCCTGGCGGCAGACCATGTCATCGACATGGGACCGGCGGCTGGCATTCACGGCGGCGAGATCATCGCCGAAGGCACGCCCGCCGAAGTGCTGGCGAACCCGAAAAGCATGACGGCGGACTATCTCAATGGCACGCGCGAGATCGCGATACCGAAACGCCGCCCGGTCGAGAAATCGAAACGCAAGATCACGCTGAAGGGCGCGACCGGCAACAATCTCAAGAACGTCACCGCGACGATCCCGCTGGGCAGTTTCACCTGCATCACCGGCGTGTCGGGTGGCGGCAAGTCGACCCTGATCATCGAGACGCTGTACAAGGCGCTGGCCCGCAAGCTGAACGGCGCGTCGAGCCCGCCGCAGCCCTATGACAGCCTTGAGGGCCTCGAATATCTCGACAAGGTGATCGACATTGACCAGAGCCCGATCGGACGAACGCCGCGCTCGAACCCGGCGACCTATACCGGGGCCTTCGGGCCGATCCGTGACTGGTTCACCGGCCTGCCGGAATCCAAGGCGCGCGGCTACAAGGCCGGACGGTTCAGCTTCAACGTGAAGGGCGGCCGCTGCGAGGCCTGCCAGGGCGACGGCGTCATCAAGATCGAGATGCACTTCCTGCCGGACGTGTACGTCACGTGCGAGACCTGCAAGGGCAAGCGCTACAATCGCGAAACGCTGGAAGTCCTGTTCAAGGGCAAGTCGATTGCCGACGTTCTGGACATGAATGTGGATGACGCGGCGAAATTCTTTTCGGCGGTGCCGGCCATCGCATCCAAGATGGAGACGCTGGTCCAAGTGGGGCTCGGCTATGTGAAAGTCGGACAGCAGGCGACGACCCTGTCGGGCGGCGAGGCGCAGCGCGTGAAGCTGGCCAAGGAATTGTCCAAGCGCGCGACAGGCCGCACACTGTACATTCTCGACGAGCCAACAACGGGCCTGCATTTCGACGATGTGCGCAAGCTGCTCGAAGTGCTGCATGAGCTGGTCGATGCCGGCAATACGGTGGTCGTGATCGAGCACAATCTCGACGTCGTAAAGACGGCCGACTGGGTGCTGGACCTTGGCCCCGAGGGTGGTGATGGCGGCGGCAAGCTGGTCGCAGCCGGAACGCCGGAAGACATTGCTGCCAACTCGGACAGCTGGACCGGCAAGTTCCTCGCCGAGACGTTCCGCAGGCACGACGAGCGCCGCGCTGCCCGCAACAGGCGCGAGCGGGCAAAGACGCCGACGGAGCCGAAAAAGGTGGCCAAGGCAGATGCAGCTAAGAAGACGCCCAAGCCCGCCACGAAGGCACCCGCTTCGCCAAAGAAGGCCAAGTCCAAAGCGGCGAGCGCCGCCAAATAGGTTCGGCCTAGACGAACGTCTCGTCGATCGCGGGATTGTCGGCCCATTGGGGATCGGCCCGCGCCGCCAGGGCGGCAGGCCCCGAAAAAATGTGCATCCAGCAGGCCTGAAGGAAAATGAAGCCCACCATCAGGATGGCCCCCGGAATGATGATGCCGGGCGAGGCCATTGCCGAGAAGATGGCTGTCGGATCGTCTTCGATCCCGCCTATCACCGGCATCAGCGCTGCGACCATGGCAACGGCAAAGATCAGGTAGAACACAAAGAAGACGACCATCATGATCAGCATGAGCACGATCCAGCTGCCGACAATGGTCCAGGCCTTGCCCTTCGTGACGCGCCAGGCCTTTCCGAACCGGATGCTGCGGTCGCGAACCGTAAGCGCCGCCGCTGGCGAGAACCGCGCCGCCAGCCAGAGCGCGAAAACCATGTAGGCGATTGCCAGAACCAAGGCCAGCAACCCGGCCATGGCGGCGCCTTCGCCGGAGCCGGTCGCCGCGATAATGCCAACAGGCAGGGCGACCACGATAATCATGCCGAGATAGAGAGCAATGAACAGGCCGAACCAGATCAGGGCGACAACCAGCAGGCGCCATTCATCGGGCCCCAGTTGCAGTCGAAAACCTTCCGCCCGCATGTAACGGCGCTGGTTGGCACCTTCGAACAGCATCCAGAAGGCCAGGCCGAGCGGGAGCATCAGCAGATACCCCAGAAGAACGCGGCCCATCTGCCCCATCATGGCGCCTTCCATCGCAACCGGGTCATTCATCATGTCAAGATTGAACATCATCGCGAACATGGGCCACTGCAGCCAGAGGTTCACCGCTGACATCAGCAGGTAAAGCACTGCATAGGTTGCGCCGTATTTGAGCAGGAACTCCTTCGGGCCACCGGTGCGCCGGAAGTGGAACAGCGCATTGTCAAAACTGAAATCAAGATGCGTCATGGATTTTTCTCCCTGGTCAATCAAACACGGCCATACTTGCAGTATCATCGGCACCGCCACGCGGATCATGGCGGGCAGCGAAGGCGGCCGGGCCACCGCTGAAGTGTTGCAGAAGCGCGGACAAGAACATGCGGACGAAGGTATAGAGTCCGATCGGGACAAGGACGGCAGGTGAGAAGAGCAAGCGGATCGCATCATCACTGGTCTGGACGTTCCCGACCCCCGAAATTGACCTCGACAGGATGGCCATTTCAAAGGCCCGTCCCACTGCGCCCACGATGATGCCGCCGACAATAGCGATAATGAGATAAGCGCCGAGTATGGGCCAGAACCGTCCGCGCGAGACGTTCCACGCATCGAAGAAGACGATTTTCCGATCCTTGATCGTCATCGCAAAACACGGCGACAGGCGGGTCGCGAAAAAGACATAGACCGGGAATGCCAGCAGCATGAGTCCCATTCCGCCAAAGACGACCGGGATCACACGGCGCCCCAGTTCATTTTCCGACATGCCGCCAGCCGCGAGTTCCAATATGCCCAGGATTCCATTCAGCAGGCTGAGCGCCGGTAGTCCGAAGCAGGCGAGGTAAAGGAGCGACCAGAAGAAGCCGACTGCCATCATGCGCAATTCGTCGCTGCCCAACCGCACGGAGAAGCGCTCGTCCCGGACATAGCGGCGCTGCGAGGCGGCTTCGAATACCGCCCACATGACCCATGCTCCAATACTCGCCGCGATACCCCACGGCATGAGCGGCGTCATCGTGGCGAATACCAAGGCCAGCACTGCACCGGAATCGGATTCGTCGATCGTTGCATTTTCCAGCGCTTCAATCGCCTGTATGAATGCGAGAAGATCATCTTTTGACAACAGCCCGACGATCACCACGAACAGTGTCACGACCAGCGCGTAGACAGCGGCGAATATCCACGGAAACGTTCGGGGGTGCGCAGCGCGAAAAGCGTTCGACAGCGCCCCTTCAAACGAGAATTGTGTTGGCAATCTCCCAACCTCCCACAAGGACTTGCGGCAGACTAAGGCGATTTACTCGACAGAGGCAATCTCCGATGCCTCATCCGGATCGGGCATCAGGCGTGGCAGCACGGCCACCGCAAGGCCATGACCGGCGAGGATGAACGGCGCGAGCATCAGGATACCGAGCGCTCCGCCGATGAAATGCCCGGCAGCGCTGGTTCCGAGCACCGGGTTGAGTGCCGCATTGATCGCTACGGCCGAACCAAACGGTGCCACATGCGTGACCAGCGCGGCGAGGCTGAGGCGGAAGGCATGGCGCTTTGTCCACGGCCAGGTGCGGAACACCATGGTTTCGCCCCGGCTCACAGTGGCCGCGCCGACCAGGAGCAGGCGCACCGCCAGGAAACAGAGGGCCCAAAGGCCGAGCGCGCAGGCAATCAGGAATACCGCGCCATAGGCCGTCGGCAGCATGTCCATGAACGCTGCCTGCACAACTGCGGGCGCTGTTTCCGCGCCGAGGACTGTCCGGCCCGAAGCCTCGAGCAGGATGCCGGGCAGGATGGCGAGGAAAAAAGCGATGAAGACCCCGACAAACAGGACGGCGAGGTATAAGGCCAGATTGGCGTGCACCAGTTGCAGGAACTTGCCCGTCCGCGCGCCCAGCATGGCCCGGTAGATGCTCAGGGAAAACGCCACGCCGACAAAGAACACAGCCGCCATCAGATTGAGCGCGATGATCACGGCGCCGTTGACTTCCATGCCAAGGACAAGCCGGTATAGGCCAGCGAGCACCATCAAAAGGCCTAGCCATGGCAGGTTGGGCACGAAGGCCCGCGCGCCGAGGCGCCATGCCTCTGCGGCAATCTCCAAAACGGGCAGCTTCTCGTCCATTCCCGGGCTCCTCACTGCTGACACACCTAGCCTCAAGGGCCGCTGGCGGCAAACACCATCTTGACGCGCGGGACCGGCCTGCGCATGTCCCCCTGATGAACATCAAACCCATACATATCATCGGCGGCGGCATGGCCGGATCAGAAGCGGCATGGCAAATCGCGAGCGCGGGCGTGCCGGTCATCCTGCACGAAATGCGCGGCGTGAAGGGCACCGAGGCCCACCAGACCGACCAGCTGGCCGAGCTTGTCTGCTCCAATTCCTTCCGCTCGGACGATCATACAACCAATGCTGTCGGCGTCTTGCACGAGGAAATGCGTCGCGCAGGCGGCCTGATCATCACCACGGCCGCCGACCATCAGGTGCCTGCCGGCAGCGCGCTGGCAGTTGACCGAGAAGGCTTCGCCGAGGCAATCACGGCGAAACTGGAAGCGCACCCACTGGTCACCATCGTGCGTGAGGAGATCACCGGCATCCCGCCCGAAGACTGGGACAGCGTGATCATCGCGACCGGCCCGCTGACCTCGCATGCGCTCGCCGAAGCGATCCACGCCCATACCGGCGAAGGCGACCTCGCCTTTTTCGACGCCATCGCACCCATCGTCTATTTCGACTCGGTCGACATGGATGTGGCCTGGCGCCAGAGCCGCTATGACAAGCCCGGCCCCGGCGGCGACACCGCTGCCTATATCAATTGCGGCATGAACGAAGCCCAGTACAACGCCTTCCTCGACGCCCTGCTGGCGGCGCCGAAGACCGAGTTCAAGGACTGGGAAAAGGACACGCCTTATTTCGAAGGCTGCCTGCCCATCGAAGTCATGGCCGAGCGCGGTCGCGAGACGCCGCGCTTCGGGCCGATGAAACCGGTCGGCCTGACCAATCCGCATGACCCGATGGTAAAGTCCCACGCCGTGGTGCAGCTGCGCCAGGACAATGCCCTCGGCACGCTGTGGAACATGGTCGGCTTCCAGACCAAGCTGAAGCATGGCGCCCAGGCCGAAATCTTCCGGATGATCCCCGGTCTCGAGAAGGCCGAGTTCGCGCGGCTCGGCGGCATCCACCGCAACACGTTCCTCAACTCGCCGAAACTGCTCGATGCGCAGCTGCGGATGAAATCCATGCCGCGCCTGCGCTTTGCCGGTCAGGTCACCGGCGTCGAAGGCTATGTCGAGAGCGCCGCGATGGGCCTGCTGGCCGGACGCTTCGCTGCCGCCGAACGCCTCGGCCACACGCTCGCCCCGCCGCCGCAGACCACCGCGCTCGGCGCGCTCGTGCTGCACATCACTGGCGGCCACCTTCAGGGCAAGCAGACCTTCCAGCCAATGAACATCAATTTCGGCCTGTTCCCGGACATCGAAGACTATTCAAAAGTTGGCGAGGACGGCAAACGCCTGCGCGGCAAGGACAAGGGCCGGGCCAAGAAGAAGGCCCAGGCCGTGCGTGCACTGGAAGATGTCGACGCGTGGCTGGCAGGCGAACCGGCGCTGGTACCGGCGGAATAGATCGCCTTACTGCGCGGTGACGCGCCAGATGCGATTGCCCACGTCATCCGCGACGAGGAGGCCGCCGGACTGGTCGAGCAGCACGCCCACAGGGCGGCCATGCGCCGTGTCATCGGTCATGAAATCATCGAGCACGGTCGTCGGCTCACCTGATGGCAGGCCATTGGCGAACGGCACGAAGATGACCTTGTAGCCACTGCGCGGCTTGCGGTTCCACGAGCCATGCTGGCCGATATAGGCCCCTTCGCCGAAATGCGTGGCCATGACACCCGTCGACCCACTGGTCAGGTCGAGACCGAGCGAAGCCGTGTGCGAGCCGAGTGCATAGTCGGGCGCGATGGCGCTGGCGACGAGGTCCGGCTTCTGGGGCTCGACGCGGATGTCGACGTTCTGGCCGTAATAGCTGTAGGGCCAGCCATAGAAGGCGCCATCCTTCACGGAGGTGAGATAGTCCGGGACAAGATTGTTGCCGAGTTCGTCGCGCTCATTGACGACCGTGAACAGCGTGCCAGTGGACGGATCGATATCCATGCCGACAGGATTGCGCAGGCCGGTGGCGAAGACGCGTCCCTCGCCCGAAGCCACGTCAATTTCCCAGATGGCGGCGCGGCCCTCTTCGGCCTCGATGCCATTTTCGGCGACATTGCTGTTCGAGCCGACGGACGCAAAGAGCTTGGTCCCGTCAGCACTGGCGACAACGTTCTTGGTCCAGTGGTGGTTGATCGGCCCGGCCGGCAGGGCAAAGAACTCTTCAGGCGTCGCAGAGATGGTGGTCTCGCCTTCAACATAGGGCACGGTAACGATGCCATCCGTATCGGCAATGTAGAGCGTGTCGCCGACGAGTGTCATGCCGAAGGGCGAGTTGAAGCCGCTCAGGAATGTGGTGTGGGTTTCAGCGACGCCATCGCCGTCTGCGTCACGCAGAAGGGAGATGCGGTTGGCGCTGGGGACGCCGGCACCTGCCTTGGCCATCACGCGCTTCATGAAGAAGCCGCGAATGCCGCCGGCATCTTCAGGGCGCGGCGGACCGTTGGTTTCGGCGACGAGCACGTCACCATTCGGCAGCTGGTAGAGCCAACGGGGATGGTCGAGATCAGCGGCAAACTGGTTGACGGCGAGACCGGCGGCTGGCGTGGGCATGGAATCGCCCGTCCAGGCCTTTGCGGTGGCGACATTGACCGTCGGCAAAAGCTTGTCCGTGGGGTTGGGCAGGTCCGGCGACGGGCCGAAGCCGGTCTCGATGGGGCGTGTCTGATTGCCATTGCAGGCACCCAGTGTGGCGCCGAGCGCCATGATAAGCGCAGCGGATGCGACGGTTGTAACTTTCATGTATTTTCTCCTGCCTTGTCAGGAGAAGCGCACAAATACCCGTCCGGTTCCATCATTCTTCAGGGGCCTGATGTCAGACCTGCCCGGTGTTCATGGCCTTCATGATGCACAGCCGTTTGGTGATGCCATTCGGGTCGCGGCCTTCGCTGTAGAACTTGCGCAGCCGAAAATGCGCGATTGCCGGGCGGATCAGCTTTGGCGCAGGCGCGACATGCGGGCCGAAGGCCTTGGTGTCGCTCCGGCGCGTCGCGGCATAGGCCGGCGCCACATTCTGTATCTCGGTTCCCCAGCCGTGAGCGCCGCACAGAACGCTTGCGGCGACCGCCGCCAGCCAGCCTTCCGGCTCGCGCGCCCTGTCTTCGGCTTCGAAGGCGGCCTGGTAGCCGTCGACCAGTTTCTCTAGCGCGCCAATCTTCAGCCGCTGGCAGGCGACTTCCTCGTTCAGGGCGAGACAGACGTCATGCGCGGGGGGGGGCTGTTGCACTTCGATCTCGCTCAGCGCGTCGCGCCACCACTGGAACCGGATGGCACCCAATGTGTCCTCGGTGACCGCAAGACGGACGCGGGCCAGTTCGTAGGCCAGCGCATAAAGTGCCGTCAGGGCGTTGCGATAGATCTCGGGCGCAAAGCGACTGGATATCCAGCGATCTTCGTCGACCCGCTTTACACGGGCGTCAATCGCCTTCCATTGTGTTTTGCTCAAGGGGCTGGTCTCATTTGACATGGAACCCATATGTGGGAAGACGCGCTGATACACCAGTCAATCATCTGCAAGAAAGGACGCTGACATGGCATTTTCCCTTCCCGACCTCCCTTATGGACGTGGAGCCCTCGCACCGCACATCTCCGAGGAGACCCTCAACTACCACCATGGCAAGCACCATCAGGCCTATGTGACGAACCTGAACGGCCTGATCGAAGGCACCGACCTCGAGAAAGCGCCGCTCGAAGAGATCGTCAACATAGCGGCTGGCGACAAGGCCAAGGCCGGCCTGTTCAATAACGCGGCCCAGGTCTGGAACCACACATTCTACTGGCATTCGATGAAACCGGGCGGCGGCGGCAAGCCAACCGGCAAGATCGCGGCGATGATCGACAGCGACCTCGGCGGCTACGACCAGTTCGTGAAGGACTTCAAGGCAGCCGGCGGCGGCCAGTTCGGTTCCGGCTGGGCCTGGCTCGTGCTCAAGGATGGCAAGCTGGCCATCACCAAGACGCCGAACGCCGAAACCCCGCTGACAGAAGCTGGCGTGACGCCGCTCCTGACCATGGATGTCTGGGAGCACGCTTATTACCTCGACTACCAGAACAGCCGTCCGAACTATATGGACGCCTTCCTGAACAACCTGATCAACTGGGACTTCGCCACCATGAACCTCGGCTAAGCCCCAGGCCCGAATTCCGCAAAATCAAGCAAACTGAGACGCCCACCTGTACTGGTGGGCGTTTTTGCATTATGTGCAGCGCAACAGACGCTCCGGGCTCAGGATTTGCCCGGCAAGGCTGCCATTCGGGCAGCGTCGGGCATTATCAACAATCCTTGGACTGGAAACACTTTGAACGACGTTACATTTGCAGATCTCGGCCTTGGGCCGAACGTACTTAAGGCTGTGGAAGAGGCGGGATATACAACTCCCACGCCGATCCAGCTGGAAGCCATCCCCCATATCCTCGCTGGCGGCGACGTCACGGGCATCGCCCAGACCGGCACCGGCAAGACGGCGGCCTTTGTGCTGCCGATGATCCACCGCCTTGCGCGCGGACGGGCCCGGGCCCGCATGCCGCGCTGCCTGATCCTCTGCCCGACGCGCGAACTCGCCGCGCAGGTCGCCGAGAATTTCGAGAAATACGGCAAGCACCTGAAGCTCACCATGGCCCTGCTCATTGGCGGCGTCAGCTTCAAGGAACAGGAAGGCCTGCTCCAGCGCGGCGTTGACGTGCTGATCGCAACCCCTGGCCGCCTGATGGACCAGTTTGAACGCGGCAAGCTGCTTCTGATGGGTGTCGACTATCTCATCATCGACGAAGCCGACCGCATGCTCGACATGGGCTTCATTCCCGATATCGAGAAGATCGTTTCCAAGATTCCGGCCAAGCGGCAGACGCTGCTTTTCTCGGCAACCTTCCCGACCGACATCCAGAGACTGGCCAAGACGTTCCAGCGCGACCCGGTCAAGATCGAAGTCGCCCGGCCAACCGACGCGGCCAAGACGATCACGCAGCACGTGGTCCACATTCCGACCAATGATGCCAAGGCCAAGCGCACGGCGCTGCGCCGCGTCATCGAAGCCTGCGACGTCAAGAACGGCATCGTCTTCTGCAACCGCAAGGTCGAAGTCGATATCGTTGCCGCCTCGCTGCAAAAGCATGGCCACGATGCTGCCGCCATCCACGGCGACCTGCCGCAGGCCTTTCGTACCGAAGTGATGCAGCGCTTCCGCGATGGCGACCTGAAGCTGCTGGTCGCATCCGATGTGGCCGCACGCGGCCTCGACATCCCGGATGTCGACCATGTGTTCAACTATTCGCCGCCGCCCAAGGACGAAGACTATGTCCACCGGATTGGCCGCACCGGCCGCGCCGGACGGACCGGCAAGAGCTTCACGGTCGTGTCCCCGTCCGACGAGAAGTCCTGGGGCTTTGTCCTCAAGATGATCCAGCAGGACGTCGAGGAATTCATGCCCGAAGGCCTGCTTGAGGAACTCGAGAACCTGCCGCCCGAAGAACGCTCCAGCCGGGGCGGGCGCAGTGGCGGTGGTCGTAGCGGCAGCAGCGTTAGCAGCAGCCGCGCGCGCGGCCGGGGTGAGCGCCCCGAACGCGGGCGTTCGCGTAGCAAGCCAATTGAGGACGCGCCCAAAGCTGACGTCGACGTCGCAGCGGCACCCGCGCCAGCACCTGCTGACGAGGCCCCCAAGCCGGAACGTACCGAGAAGCCAAAGCGCGAACGCGCACCGAAAGCTGCAAAAGTCGAAAAAGCGGAACCCGCTGACGTCGCTGAACAGCCGGAAAAGGCCGAAAAGCCTGCTCGTACCGAACGGGGATCACGGGGTGGTCGTCCGCCTCGCGACCAGAAGCGCAAGGATGATGATCCGATCCTGGCGCCAGCGCCTGAACGCGTCAAAGGCTTCGGCGACGATGTTCCTGCCTTCCTGAAACGCTAGAACCACAACAGGCGCAGCGAAGGCTCAGAGGCCTTTGTTGCGCCGGTTCACGACCAAGGCGTGCGACAGGTCTGGCGTCGGTTCAGGCTTATCGAGAACCGTGTTCCCGACGCGCCCGTGGCGATACTGATCTCTGCGGCAAGGGACTTGGTCAGCGAGTTGATCAGAATCATGCCGATACCGCGTGCGGCGTCCGCTTCTGACTGTTCCGGCATGCCGACACTGTCATCCTCAACTTCGATCAGCACACGATCTGTTGCGCCATCCAGAAACAGCTTGATCTTGCCATGGTCGCGCCCCTTGAAGACATATTTACAGGCATTGGCAATCAGTTCCGTCACCGCAAGGCAGACCGACACCGCCTTGCCGACCGGCAGCACGATCTCGCCGCGCGTTTCGCAAACCAACTGGATCGCCTCGCGGACCGAATAGGTTTCGACCACGGCTTTGCACAGGTCGGACAACAGGGCGAAACAATCAACCTCGTCATGCTTGCCCAGCTCGTACAAGCTGCGATGGGTCGCCGAAATGACCTCGATGCGTTGTTGTGTGAGGGACAGCGTTTCACGCGCAATCTCGTCTTCGACGCGCCTCAATGGCAGGGAGACAATCGACGACACGATCTGCAAACTGTTGCGGACGCGGTGATTGACCTCGAACAGGAGCGTGTCCTTCATTTCGAGAGCTTCCACCAGCGCCAGCTCCGCCCGGACCCGAAGCGTATCGTCCCGCATCGTCAGCACCGCGCCAATCTGCACGCCTGCGGCATTGCGGACAGGGCGGGCGGTCCCGACAGCGATAACGACCGTGCCGTCCGGCCGCCGGATTTTCCACGGCGCCTCGACCACCGATTCCCCCCTGTGGACGGCGCGCGCCAGTGGCAGCTCGTCCGGCGGATATGGCAGGTTGTCCATGGTGAGAAGTTCGTAGTTTTCCGAATACGCGTCGGGCGGCACATCAAGATTGGCCCGTCCGTGAATCTCTTCGGCGGCACGGTTCACGCTGATAATGCGGCCGTCGGCATCGGCTACGATGACGCCTTCGCCGAGTTGGTCCAGCACCACCGACTTGAAGCCTTCAACCGAACTCAGCATTCTCTACGCCTGTACCAAAACGCGACGGATCGCTCGGGGATCGTCCATGATATACGATATAGGCGATTCCCGCGATGTTTAATGAATTAACGCTTCAGGCGTGAGTTCATCTGCTTCCGGAAGGCGTCTGTATAGGGCGGACGGATCATTGCCAGCATTTCACTTCCGGTCTGGGTATAGACTGATTTCTTGTGGCTGAACTCGTAAAAGCCTTCACGGCCGTGATAGCTGCCCATGCCTGACGGGCCGACGCCGCCGAACGGCAGGTCTTCCTGGGCAACGTGGAAGATCACGTCATTCACAGTGACACCGCCCGAAATCGTGTTGTTCAGGACCGCATCGCGCTCCGCAGCATCCTCGCCGAAATAGTACAGGCCGAGCGGGCGGGCATTCGCATTGATATAGGCAATTGCATCGCTCGTTTCGCCATAGGACTTGATCGGCAGGATCGGGCCGAAGATTTCGTCCTGCATCACGCTCATGTCGTCCGTCGGATCGACGATGATGTGAGGCGCAATCTTGTGGTGCGGCTGTTGCGAAAAATTGTCGCCTGTCGGGTTGATCTCGATCACTTCTGCGCCCTTGGCACGGGCATCCTCCAGGTAGCCCATGATCCGGTCATAGTGGCGCTGGTTCACGATCGACGTGTAATCGTCATTGTCCTTCAGGCCGGACGGGAACATCTTCTGCACGGCGCTGGTTGCGGCCGCAGTGAATTCGGCTGTCTTCTCCTTCGGTACGAAGGCATAGTCTGGCGCCAGGCAGATCTGGCCGGCGTTCAGGGTCTTGCCGGCCATGATGCGATTGGCCGCCTTCTGCATGTCGGCTGAACGGCCAAGGATGACCGGGCTCTTGCCGCCGAGCTCCAGGGTGAGCGGCACCAGATTGTCAGCGGCGGCGCGCATCACGTGCTTGGCCACCGATGTCGCACCCGTGAACAGGATATGGTCGAAGGCCAGCTTGGTGAATTCGGCACCAACTTCCGGACCGCCGGTGATCACGGCCACTTCGTCTGCGTCATAATACTGGGCGATGACCGACTTCATCAGTTCCGATGTCGCCTCGGTGAATTCCGAGGGCTTGATCATGCAACGATTGCCTGCAGCGAAAACACCCGCCAGCGGCGTGAACGTCAGGTTCACGGGGAAGTTCCACGGACTGATCACCCCGATCACGCCCTTGGGCTGGAACTGGAGTTGCGCTTTCGACCCAAGCAGGCCCAGCGGGAACTC
>NZ_JBDNGN010000035.1:0-9003 GCF_041689225.1 Hyphomonas sp.
CGTTGCTGCGCCCCAGAAATAACCCTGACCATACCGCGCTCCGAGTTCAAGCAGCCTTTTCCGGTCTGCATCTGTTTCAATACCCTCGGCAATCGTTGTGAGTCCAAGTGCGCCGGCAAGGAGCAGGATTCCCTTGATAAATGCGTCCTCGTCACTCTGGACGAAGGCCCGGTCGATCTTGAGATAGTCGAACTCGAATTGCTGAAGGTGGGCCAGCGACGACATGCAGGTGCCGAAATCGTCCAGGGACAATTGAACCCCGGCGTCTCGCAACTGTGACAGGACCGACCGGGCGCGGACAGGATCCTCGGCCACACCACTCTCGGTGAGCTCCAGTTTCAGCCGGGCAAAGCGCGTACGTGCCTTGTGGACGGCTCCCACAAGTGTAGAGGGCTCGTTGAGCTGAAACGGGGATACGTTGACGCTCATGAAGAGGTCTTTCCGGCCGAGCGCGAGCGACATGCGGCGCGCGTCTTCAGCCGCAACGATCAGGATGCGGCGGCCGACCTGGTTGATCAGGCCAGATTCTTCAAGCAGCGGAATGAAATCGACCGGCGGCACCGGACCCAGCAAAGGGTGCGTCCAGCGCAGCAGCGCCTCCCAACCTGCGAGCAGATTGGTCGACAAGCAAATGATCGGCTGGTAGGCGACCCACAACTGGCGGCTCCGGATGGCTATGTGCAAGTGAGATTCCAACTGAGCAAGGCGCTCGGCGCGCTGGCGTTGCCCCTTGTCAAAGTCGACCGACCTCTGGCGCCCAAGGCGCTTGGCCTCGTTCAGGGCGAGGCTGGCATTGTGCATCAGCATCGGGATATCCCGAGACTCCCTCGCCCATGCGGCACCGGAATTGCCCCCCCCTGAGAACGTGAAGCTGCCAGCGTCAATCGACCGACCGAAACTCCCAAGGCTCGGAATATCCGCGCCTTCCAATTCATCCGGGTGCACGGACGCAAGAATCGCGAACTCGTCTGCGGCGATCCGCGCGATGAATGTCGAAGGCCGGGACGCGCCACGCAGGTCCTGAGCCGCGCGCACAAGCAGCGCATCCCCGGCAACCCGGCCCATCGTGTCGTTGAAACGCCTGAAGCTGCAGAGATCAACGAGAACAAGCCGGAGCGGGCGAAAGGGGCGCTGCCTTGCCCGCTGATCGAGTTCATCATTCAGTGCCTGCCGGCTGGGCAGCCCTGTCAGGGCATCTGTGTACAAGGCATCATGCAGCTGACGCGCTGTCTGCTGTCGCTCTTCAGATTCCTGCCTGAGCTTTGCGAGAAGCCGCTTTTCCTTTTTCAGCAGGCGCACGAGCTGGCTGGCATAATCAGTCACACGCCCCATGAAGCGCTGTCCTCGCCGCATCGCAATCGCGAGGCTGAACGAGAACAGGAGAATGGCGAGGACTTTCTCGACTTCGGCGCCGACAAGAATGGACGGTCCGGACATATAGGCCACAAAGTCGTGCGTTATTGCACTCGGCGGACTTTGCCAGACAGCCCACAGGGTCAGGCCGGTCCATCCGGTGGCAGCCATTGCGCCGGCTGCGAGAACCTCCAGAGGATCGAATCTCAGGGCTCGCAGGCCAATCAGAACGAAAAGCCAGATGACCGTCGGTGATTTCAGCACAAAAGCAGGAGGCTGATCATACTTGGCCTCAAAACAGACGATCAGAGTAAACAGGACGGCAAATTCGCCAGCCATTGTTATGTATGAAAGCCAGGATGGCAGTGGCCGCTGACGTGACATGTAGATGCGGAAAAGCGACAGGATTGCGAGCGCAGACATGGCTGGCCAGACAGGATCCAAGGTTCTCGAACCTGCATCACCGGGCGCCGGGGTCATCAAGTATACCAGCGCCATCAGGACCAGGAGTGTGGCTGTTACAAGCGCAATCGAGCGATCGCCGATTCGGATTTCATTCTCGAGTTGTGTATCAGGTGCGGCTGGTCTGGTTTGCATATGCACGTTCCCTTCGAGAGCGCGATGAGTGAGGACGCCAGGCACGTTGCAGCTCAATGGCTTGACCCTCCTGAGGCGCGACTTTCAGATGGATGGCTGCTGTAAGTCCGGGCAGGCAGAGCGGATCTGGATCGTCCCGGCTCAGCTTGGCCTGGCCTGTAGGTCTGGTCGATCTGCCAGAAATTCAGGTCAATATGTACAAGCCCACGCTCGCGGTCGCCAGGACGGGCGCCGGTGCGAAGTGTGACGGCGATGTCTGCGAGGACGCCTGGATGCAGCCGGAAATAATTGTGTCTGTGAAACTGATTGGCGTCCTGGACCATGATGAAGTGAACGGATTTGACGCCCTGAAAAACAGCCCGCGATTCAGGCGACAATTGATCGGGCCGGGCTGCGCCAAATCGCGGCGACCCAAATATCCAGCCGGCAAGACCAAGCGCGTTGTCGCCTGGGTTGAGATAGACATCGATCTGGCCAAATCCGATGCCGAAGGCTTCGGCGACAAGACGTTGCTCCATCACGCCAAGATCGATGTCTGGCGCAGCCATGATCAAAGTGTCGATCTGATAAGTGTCGCGCATCGATACTCCCGCACCTCGGGATTCGATCAACAGTTCCCGCAGGGCTGACGTCACAATCGATGCGCCGTGACTGTGCGTAACGACAACTACCTCATTGACCGCTCCTGTTGCAGAGATGATTCGCAGCGTTTCTTTCAGATGGTAGACTGAAAAGTCACCGCTTTGCGTGTCACTGAAGTAGCCCAATGCCTTGTGCCCGCCCGTCGGCCAGCTGAACAGTATCGGGACGCCGGCCCTGCCGGCAGCTGACCAGAGTTCGAACAGGTTGAACGCACCATCATCGAACGTGTTGTTGAAGCCGTGAACATAGAGAATGACTTTGCCGGTGTCGTTGTCTTCCAGCTCCTGCGTGAGTGCGGCTTGAAATTGTGCGCCTGCGCCCTTGTAGACGGCGATTGCGCTTCTATCACGGATGAGCACGCCCTTCTCGATCGCAAAAGGCAGGGGCGTTCCCGGAAACCGAACGATTTCATCAGTCAGCGTCGCGGCATAACGCGGTCGCTTGTCGCTGATCGCGTGTCCCGACATGTAGGCGTCGAAGTCTCGCTGCCCCATATTGGTGGTGTCAATCCTGACGTGGCCAAAAGCTATCGCGGTCGACCGGTCGACGCCAAAGCCTTGTTCTGTAACGAGAATATTACGGTCGGTTACATAAAGCATCTGCCGGGCGTTTTGTGGCACGCCATCTCCGGCCAGATTTCCTGTGGGACCTGACATCTGCCAGGGCGTCGGTGAGACCGCGGTGGGATAAACGCTGGCGCAACTTGCCAGCACGGCACACAGGACCAGCACGCGAAGGCGCTTCATCTTCTTGACCTATCGAGAGACCGAGCATTCTGGTGACGCAGAATCCCGGTCACCCAGACGGCTCCGATAAGTACAGATAGCAGCAGGGATAGGAAACACTGTGGCAGAAAGCCAAATGCACGTGGACAGACGGGCCCGTTGGCGATCTCGAGAACCGTCGCGAGAAACGCAAGAAAAGCGACAGGCAACCATCCGGCCAGGAACGCCAAATGTCTCTTCCATCCCCATGCCATCGCGGAATAGAAAATGAGACCATATCCAGCGAAGACAAGAAGGCAGGCAGGTAGCGGTCCTATCAGAGGACAAGCGGTACCCGACGAGAAATGTTCTCCCGTCAACAAAGCTGCCGGAATGAGTCCAAACATGGCGACAATGGCCAGAAGCAACCGCGATGTCATTGTCCCTCAATCCGGCTTGTCGTGAGGAGGGACAATGTGAAAAGTATGGCATGTGACGTGTTCATGGCCGTCGGCAATACCAGCCATCCGATCACGGGCGCCGCGGCATATAGGCCAAAAATCAGAGCGAGCAACAGTGCCGGACTGAACAATGCCATCCAGCGCGGGTAGCGTGTCTTTCCCGAAAGGATGCGCCGTATCCAGATAATCGAAAATGCCGCCATGACGAAGCGAAGCGCATTCACCAAGGGCTGGTGAAGCAACGTCTGGTGAACCAGAATATCCAGGCTGGCTCCGTCTGAACTGAGATCTTGTACGGTTTCAGCAATCAACGCGCGTTGACCGATCCAGACCGTTGCGAGAATGAACGCCCAAGCGCAACATACGAAAATCCCAAAACGCCATTTGGGCGCTTGCGGCAGGAGATGACCTGTGAGGTGCCAATAGCCGGCTAGATAGAGAGGGGCGGCCGAGACGCTGAGGAAATGCCCAAACGTCAATCTTGCCCGACTGACATCCAGAAAAAAGCCATAGTCCGGGTCTGTGTAATTGCCCCCCGGGACAAGTTGCAAGCCCCCTTCGCCGATCCCGGTCAGCAGGGCGCCGACAAGGCCGGCAATTCCGAACCAGACAAGGTTTTGACGAGGATAGGTGCTAGCACTTTTCATGGCGCGTCGAGCCGCCAGTCAATGACGTTGCCGGCTGCCACTTGTTCAGCTGAGCGTACCTGACCACCCGGAAAGCGGAGGGTGATGTTTTCGGCAGCAACGGCATCGCCCAGGCCGATGAAGATATCCGACGAACTGTCGGAACACAGTCCCTGGGCTGGTACCACCTGACGGACAAGTGTTCGACCATCGACAAGAACCTCAATACGAGCCGAATAGGCCGAAACCGAGTCGTCGAGCCGAATGCGTATACCATGCCGGTCGGGCGTTGCATTGAGGAAAGCCCTGGCCGGCCCCTTGAGATTGGCCCAGATTAGATCGGGCAGGCCGTCGCCGTTAAAGTCACCGACCAGTGGGGAAATAGCAAATAGCCGATTGGCCGCGCCTGCGCGCTTCTCTACCGGGTTGAATTTGCGCCCCCGGGTATTTTGCAGAATCTTTCCGGCATAGCGGTGGATCAGTGCCGGTTGTCCGAACTTGGCGTAATTCTGGGCGATGGCGATGTCTTCCCAGCCATCGGGATTGAAATCAGCCGCAACCACACCCCAGCCGAAACCCAACCGTGCGGCGTTCATTTCAGCGGCATGGTCGCTGAAGCCTCCCTGGTCGTTGCCGACAAACAGCATGTAGTTGGAATTGAATGGCGCTGATTTCGGCAAGTCACCGCGCAGGAGCGAGGACGGCAGAGTGTGCCCGACATTCGAGAAATAGAAATCGAGGGCGCCGTCACCGGTAAAATCGCCTGCTGCGATCCCCATTGGATAGGAATTCACGGATGGGCTTTCGAGCCGCTCGAAAGGCGGCGCGTCGTTGTTTCTCCAGATTTCGACATGTCCTGTGTCCTGGGCAACGACCAGGTCTGGGTCACCATCATCATCGATATCGGTCAGGACGGCCGTGAACGTGTTGTGCTGGCGGCGCAGGCCCCACAATTCCGTTGCGTCGGTGAAGTTGCCTGCCGCATCCCCCAGCAACAGATAGCTGTAGCCTCCATAAGGGCGCGTGAAGATGGTCTGACCCTCGACGCGATCATTGCTGATATAGCCGGAAACGTAGAGATCGACATGCCCATCGGCATTGACGTCTCCAGGTGTCACCGAAAGAGCGGTGGTGCCCGCTTCCGGCTTGAAAATGGTTCTTCCATCACCGAGTCTGCCCCTGGAGTTGAGGTACAACCAGACGCCGCTCTCGCGGGCAAGAATCAAATCGGTCCATCCATCCCGGTCGACGTCGACGGAGACGCCGCCCAGTGTTGCATCGCTTGAAGGTTTTGAGAGATCATGATCTGCGCTCTGATTTACAAACCTCCCGATCAGGGCGCTGTAGCTGAACAGTGCGTCCGGTTGATCGCGGCCTCCCCCAAGAAACACCTCGTCCTCGAGGTCACGATCGATGTCGATGACCACGCCCGCCATGAAGGGCAGCGATCCCGTCTTTTCCCGGATGTCCGACTGGTTCTCGAACGGCAGATCAACTGATGCGAATCTAAGGTCTGTTTTACCTTGAGGTTTCCACTCAAGTTGGACCAGGCGAAAACCGAGCCAGCCTGAGCTGAGGAGGAAGACCAGGACTGTCCCGATCCCCAGTGCGCCACAGCCAAACCAGAACCATTTTGGGGTGGATCGAAACATGCTGGCCCCCAAGGCTCTCACGTTCTCGAGGATTCGAGCTTGAATAGTCGGTCAAGAGAGAATCGGCCGGGACCACGGGCAACGATTACAAACAGGATGGCCGCCCACCAGACGTGACTACCCCACCAGCTATCGGCATCCGGGAAGACAAGACGTTCGATCACCAGAGTCATCGTGAGCAGTCCGGCGGCCGCCAGCCTTGACGTCAGCCCGAGGACAAGAAGGATCGGCAGAAGGATTTCCATGATACCGGCCATGTTGGCGAAGCGCTCGACAATCCATTGCGTTGTCGGTGCGTATGTGCCCGCCGCCTGGTCTGTGCACAGCACGAGGGCGCCAGCGCGCTTATCTTCCGGGCAGAAGAATTCGAACAGGAAGAGGTCGTATTTGTCAGGGTTGAATGACAGGAAGCCATTCCATTTTGTAAGCCCTGACATGAAAAATACCCGGGCCACGGCCAGGCGCGCGATAAGTAGCGCAAACGGTTCCAGCATGTTGGCCTTGCTGGTAAGCCAGCTATAACCAGCCTGCAGCCTCTGAATGAGTATCATGATTAGCTCCCCCTTGTTGAGCGATGGTGATGAATAATCCCGACGAGACGGCGCCGGCAATGAGATGCGAAAGATCAATAGACGGCTCGGCAGCCAGGGCGGCTTCACACGCATCCCCAAGTGGCGATTGGGACATGGCCGAATTGAGAAACGCGTGCTCTCCGGGATTGAGAGCGCGCATCCCGACTTCTCCTCCGGGACGCCAGAAAAGAACGTGCTCGGATCGGTGCGCCAGGGTCATCTGGCGGTTCGGTAGCTTGCCAGATTTCAGGTCCGTCCATAGGGATGCCGCCGCCCATTCGGTGTCGACAATATTAAGGCTCGGATGCGCGGTCAGGGTGGATGTCATCAGGGTCAAGCCATCGATCTCGGCCAGCGCGCCCGGTGCAAGCGGGTCTGCATCTGGTGCGAGATGCGCGTTGAGCCAGCCCCGGTCCATCCGGGCGATGTCTGCCAGCCAAGGTAGCCCGTGTTCAGATTCCGCCGCGGCGACAAAATGAGCGAGCGACACACCGTATCCGACGAGGCTTCTGGTTGAGGGCGGTTCCGCATCAGCATAGGCTCGCGCCAGGGCACTAAAAAACTCGTCCCCCATGACGGCTGCCAGCCGTAGATTATTGGATATGAGGGCCTCAACACAGGCGAGGATGCCAGAATTGCGATAGACTTGTGCACGCTGCCCCGGATGCGCACCGCCCTCCATCAAAGGAGTGAGCGCAGCAGCGCTTGCGCCGCCAGCAGCAAAAGACGACATGGCTTCGATATGCTGTTCAAGCCGCATTGTGCACAGCCTCATGTGACGCTGTCAGTATCCGCGTGGCGTGATGAAATTCGGCAAGTAAGTCGTCAAACGGTGGAATATTGCCATCGCGTTCAACGAGAACCGGCTTTGTCCCCCATGCCTGAAGCGCAACGCCCAAAAGGTGCCACACGCCTTCACTAACGGGCGCATCATGACTGTCGATGAGAAATTTGGCGCCAAGCGCAGGGTCTTCGGTGTGTCCAGCTACGTGAATCTCGCCGACAAGTTCACCAGGTATGGCTCGGACATAGGCGTATGGGTCCACACCAACATTGTTGGCGCTCACCCAGATGTTGTTGATGTCCATAAGGAGTCCACATCCGGATCGACGGGCAACATCCACAAGAAAATCCGGTTCGTCGAGCTCGCAAGCGAAGGGCAGGTAGTTGGTGGGGTTCTCGATCAGAATTCCCCGTCCGATCAAGGATTGGAACGCGTCAACCCGGCTTGTTAGATGTGCCAGCGCTTCCTGCGTCCGAGGAAGGGGCAGGAGATCGGCATGGTAGCGTGTCTTGTGCGCGGAGAACGTTGCGTGCTCAGACACCTGAAACGGATCGAAGCGTACGATCAGCGCGCGGAGTGCCTCAATGTGTTGGGAGTCGAAAGGGTCCAGCCCGCCAAGAGACGCACCGACGCCGTGAAAGCTGAGCTGGCGCTTTTCGCGGATAGCAGTCAGCCAAGCCAGGCGTGGGCCGCCTTGGACCATATAGTTTTCAGGGTGAACCTCGAACCACAATCCTTCAACTTCGGTCTCGAGCGCCGGAGCAAAGTGCTCCGGTTTTAGCCCGAGACCCGCAGTGGACGGGGGGGACGGTGGAAGTTGCATGACTGTGATCCGAGGAACTCTGCTGCCGGGCTGGGATCAGGCCGGTGTATTGCGATCCAGTTCGTTCAACGCAGCAGGACCTTCGGGCGAGACGATGAAGTCGCAGGAGCCTTTGGGCGCGTACGTCCAGGCATTTCCCTGGAAGTCGACGGTGGATGTGCCTTCGCAGCTTGTTCCTTTGCCGGCCTTGCAATCGTTCTCGCCAGCAAGGGCAATACCGTAACATTTGTCCTTGCGGCCTTCGATTCGCTCACCAGCCTGCCATGCCGTGAAGGCGGACTGAACGTCCGCGGGCGCATTGTCGGCCAGGGTAAGTTGAGCGTTTGGTTTCGCGTTTGCGGCGCCAGCGGCTGCGGCGAGTGCAAGGCCAGCGATCAAGGATTTTGCAATGAACGTTGTGTGCGACATATGTCTAGTCTCCAGGTTGAAATCTGCTCCGCCAGTTTGGCGGCGCAGGGGCTGAATACGTGAAGCCCTATTGAACTGAAACTCACGAAAGCGTGCGGGAGGATCAACGATCCGGCATTCCGGACTGTTCAGTCCACTATTTCTTAAGCGGGGACTGACAATCCTCGACTACATGCAATGCTTTAACACTTGCCGTGAAAGGAAATCCGACATGAGCTATTATCCCAGCCTTCCGGACCGCGCGCATCTGAGCGATCTGTTCAAACGATTCCCCAGGGGCGTCGAGCCACTGCTCGCGTTCCACGACTCTGTCCTGCGAAGCGATAGCGAGCTGTCAATTGGCGAACGGGAGCTGTTAGCAGCCTGGGTCTCAGGCCTTAA
>NZ_JBDNGN010000036.1:0-3959 GCF_041689225.1 Hyphomonas sp.
AAGTTCTTCGACCGGCAGGAAGTCCTTGTCGCGTCAGACTGAAACGCAGGCCGGGACAGGCGCTTCGCCCTTGCGGCACGGCGCGGTTGCTGAAAGATTGTGACGATGAACCTTCTCCGGCCCTTTTCCGCGCTGTCCGCCTTGCTTCTGGCGGGATCCTGCGTTAGCGCGCCATCGCAAGATGCGCTCCGCGACGCCCTGTTCGCGAATGGCCGCCCGGCCGAGGCCACCGCCTATGGCGATTTTCTCGTCGCGCGCTTTGCCGCGATGACGAACGATCCCGAAACCGCCGCCGAATATTATGCTGCCGCGATTGATACGGCGCCGGAAAAGTCGGGCATTGCCGAACGGGCTGTGTTTTCCGCCCTGCTCGCTGGCGACTATGAATCGGCGGTTGAACTGGCGCGCCGCGCCAGTGAAGTCGGCAGCACCGCGACGCTGGTCCGCCTCACGCTGGGCGTCGATGCGCTTGAGCGGGGCAAGGAAAATGAAGCCGCCAAATATCTCGACGAAACCGAATACGGGCCGTTCAACCGTGTGATCGCCCGGGGCCTGTCGGCCTGGCGGATTGCCGATGGTGGCGGCGCCGACGCTGCCGAAACCTATCTCCGGGGTGGCCTGACGGGCGATGCCAATCTCGACAGCTCCACGCTCTACATGATGGGCCTGCTCCAGATGGCCGACAAGCATGACGCAGCCGCGCTTGCGACGTTCGACACGCTATGGGATTCCGGCGCCCGTCTGGCCGTTGGTGTGCATGCCCATGCCCAGCTCCTCGTCGCAGCCGGCAACAAGGCGCGTGCGGTCGACATCCTCCAGGCTTTCCATGACGAGATTGGCCAGAATGCTGCGCTCGACAGCCTGCGCGGCGACATTCTGGCCGGAACGCGCATCCGTCCGGAACGCTTGTCGACGCGAGAAGGCGCTGCGCTTGCCATCTATGTCCCCGCTGCGGCGTTGATGATGCAGACCGATGATGACCTGTCGGGCGTGTATTTCGTGCTCGCGCTGGCGCTCGATCCCGATCTCCATGTCGCCCGCTCGCTCTGGGGCCAGTCGCTCGACAATGCCGGACGCCGGCAGGAGGCCATCGCCATCCTCTCGCGAATCCCGGATTCGTCTGAATTCTACGCCACGGCACGCGGCCAGATGGCCTGGGCGCTTCGCCGGGAAGAGCGCAACCAGGAATCCCTCGCAATTGCGGCAGATGCACTGGCCCATTCGCCTAACCGGGGTCTGAAGATCCAGCTTGCCGACCTCTACCGCTCGCTTGACCGGAACGGCGACGCCGAGCGCCTGTTGACCGAGATTATCGACGATGATGCCAAAGCGGGTCGGCAGGACTGGCGTATCGTCTATGCGCGCGGTTCGACGCGTGAGCAGACCGGTCGCTGGCCGGACGCCGAAACCGATCTCAAGACCGCGCTTGCCCTGCAGCCTGGAAACGCCTCGATCCTCAACTATCTCGGCTATGCCTATATCGACCGGGGCCTCAATTACGAGGCGGCGCTCGACATGATCCGGCGTGCGGTCGAACTGGAACCTCAATCGGGCTATATCGTCGACAGTCTTGGCTGGGCGCATTACCGGATGGGGCGCTACGGACTGGCCGCCCGCTTCCTGGAACGCGCCGTGGAACTGTCGCCCGGTGAGGCACTCCTCAATGACCATCTCGGCGACGCCTATTGGCAGATCGGCCGCAAGATAGAGGCCCGCTTCCAGTGGCAACGCGTCCTCAAGCTCGATCCGAGCAGCGCGGCGCGGGTCCGGATCGAGGCCAAGATGCAGTCCGGTCCGGACATCGCCGTGCTGACAATAGCCGAACCCGATGAAACGCCGGCGCTCGCAGTTGCGCGGCAGCCCTGACGCACGCTCATGTCCGACACATTGCATACGCTGGCCCCGGCCAAGGTGAACCTGTTCCTGCACGTTGGCCCGCTCAAGCCGAACGGGCGCCATGACCTCGATTCGCTTGTGGTCTTCGCAGGCCCGGAAGCCGCAGACCGGCTGACGGCCCAGCGCTCTGACATCCTCACCCTGTCTGTAACCGGGCCCGGCGCCGCCGAAGCCGGGGCGGGGGCCGACAACCTGGTGCTCAAAGCCGCCCGCGCCCTGCGCGCCGAGGCGGGCATCACGCAGGGGGCTGCTCTCCATCTCGAGAAGCGTCTGCCGGTCGCCGCCGGCATTGGTGGCGGGTCTGCCGACGCCGCTGCTGCGCTCCGCCTGCTCACCCGGCTCTGGGACGTTAACCTTGCCCATGCCCGCGCCGTCGCGCCATCGCTGGGCGGTGACGTGCCGGTGGCGCTGTTGGGCCAGCCCGCCCTGATGCGCGGCGAGGGCGAACGCGTCGAGCCCGTGACGCTTCCGGCGCCGATTCCGGCCGTGCTCTTCAATCCCGGGATTGCCTGTCCGACTGGACCGGTCTTTGCCGCGTTCGACGCCGCCGGCGGAGGACGGGACTTCGCCGAACTCGGGCCATTGCCCGGCTTTGCCGACCTCGACGCGCTGTTTGGCTGGCTCGCAGCGCAGCGGAACGACCTTGAAGTCCCGGCGCTGGCGCTTGTCCCGAAAATCGGACCGGCCACACCCTTGCGATCCCCACGCCTCACCCGCATGAGCGGGTCTGGCGCCACCTTCCTCGCCCTCTACGCCACCCTTGCCGCCGCGCAGGAATCTGCCGACATGCTCAGCGCGCAGCACCCCGAATGGTGGGTGCGCGCCACGTTGCTGGGAGGCGCGGATCTGTCATGACGCCTGTCCTCCTGGGCCTGCCTTTCCTGTCCATCCTTTTGTGTTTCCTGGTGATCCGGCTCGGCGTGAAAGATGCGCCCGACGGAGGCCGCAAGACGCAGAAAGCGCCTGTGCCCACCGCTGGCGGCATCGCCATCTTCGCCACGCTCGCCCTCGGCCTGTTCCTGACGGGTGACCTGCCAAACCTGCCCGGAAACGGCCTGCCAGCGCTTCTCCTGTTCGTCCTGTCATCTGTAATAATAGGACTTTTTGACGATACCGTCGGGCTGAACCCCAAGCTGAAACTCGTCCTTTTGGCGCTGGTTTCACTCCTCGCCGCCATTTATGGCCCCCGACTTGGACATTTCCACCTGCCTTTCGGCCCCGGTGAAGGCTATGGCCTTCCCGTCTGGCTATCCGCCGCAGGCGTCGCTCTCTGGCTGTTCGTCATGGCCAATGCGACGAACTTCATGGACGGTGCCAACGGCCTGGCCATGGGCAGTGCGATGCTGATGTTCGTCGCCTTCGCCATCCTGTTGTCCTGGCCGACGATCCAGGATCCGGGCGCCGGTGTTGAAATGGCCATGAGCCACATCACCGCCATGGCGGCTGCCGCGACATTGGGCTTCCTTGTCTGGAACCTGTCAGGTCGTCTTTTTGCGGGGGATACCGGGTCGCTGGGCGTCGGCGCCCTGCTCGGCGCGGCAGGCCTCGTTGTCGCCTGCCGCCTGACAGTGTGGGAGCCGGTCGTCCTGACGCTGCCCTTTCTGGTCGATGTGTTCATGACCCTGCTCTGGCGCGCCCGTGTCGGCCGGAACCTGTTCGACGCGCACCGCGACCATGCCTATCAGCTATTCATCAGGGCCGGCTGGTCGCACAGGCATGTCGCAATGCTCTGGGCCGGCATGACGCTCGTCTGTGGCGCGGGGCTGCTGGGTCTCGGTCCGCTCTGGGGCGCACAGGTGATCTTCGTGCTGCTGGCACTCGGCATCGGCTTGTGGACATGGCAGCGCGTCACGCTTGGTCGGAAGCTCGCCGCAGACGGCTGCTAGTAGGCGCGCTCGACGCAGAAGTCCGCGAGATCTTCCAGTGCATCCCGGTAGACACTTTGCGGCAGGCTGCGCAGCGCACCCTTGGCGAGGGCCGCATAGGCTTCGGCTTCCTGCACGGTGGCTTCGGCCGCGCCGGTCGCCCGGATCAGGTGCACTGCATGCGCAAGATCCTGCTCG
>NZ_JBDNGN010000037.1:0-16730 GCF_041689225.1 Hyphomonas sp.
AAGCAGTTCGCCGACGCCATCCTTGCATTCATGCGTGAAACCATCCCGCAGGAATGGAAGAAATTCCGCGACAAGGTCTCAGACAACTTCCGCGTCATAACCCACGAGAACTTTCGGGTTTTGGAGTAGAAGCTGTATATACTTACTATAGCTTGGAGTCGCCCGTCCCCATTTGGCGACTCCGGCCATATCCCCTTTGGCTGGCGGGCGGATCGCAAAGTTGCCGGTATGAACACCACGTCTGCCCCGGTCTTCGCGATCCGTCCCGCTTTGACCCTCTGATCGAACGCGCTAGACACGCGCTGAAACAATCAAGGGCAGGACGACAATGAGCAACGCAGATGAACGTAACATGACTGGCGCAGAAGCGCTGGTCTCGACCCTGGCCGATCATGGCGTGACGGCGTGTTTCGCCAATCCCGGCACATCGGAAATGCACCTTGTGACTGCGCTCGACCATGAGCCGCGCATCCATTCGGTCCTTTGCCTTTTTGAAGGGGTCGCGACGGGGGCGGCTGATGGCTATGCGCGGGTGTCGGGCGGCCCGGCGATGACGTTGCTTCACCTCGGTGCCGGTTACTTGAATGGTGGGGCCAACATCCACAATGCGCGCCGCGCCTGGACGCCGATGGTCAATGTGATTGGGGACCATGCCGTGCCGCACCGGCGCTACGATGCGCCGCTGGCGTCCGACATAAGGGGCATGGCCGGACCGAACTCGGTGTGGATCAAATCCGCCGACACGGTCGCGAGGGCAGGCGAGCTGGCAGCCGAAGCATGGGAAGCCAGCCTTTCGCCCGTGTCAGGCCCGGCTGCGCTGATCCTGCCGGCGGACACGGCCTGGCTTGAGGGCGGCAAACCCGGGGCGAAACGCGCCCGACCAGTGCTGCGCGCACCGGATGCCCAGCGAGTCGATGATGCGGTGAAGGCGGTCAGGGCGGCGAAGAAACCGATTATTCTAATCAACGGTACGGCACTAACGGAAGCCGGACTGGCGACGTCGGCGCGGTTGAAGGCGGCAGGTTTGCGCGTGATGACGGATACGTTCTTCCCGCGGCAGGCGCGTGGAGCGGGTCGGTTCATTCCGGACCGGATGCAGTATTTTGCCGAAGGCGCAATGGCAGACCTTGAGGGCTGTGACCTGATGCTGGTCGCGGGAACGCAGGTGCCGGTGGCCTTCTTCGCCTATCCGGGCAAGCCGAGCGTTCTGGTGCCGGAAGGCTGCGCGACAATGATTCTAGGCGGGCCGGAGAGCGACAGTGCGGCCATCCTTGGTGCACTGGCCGATGCGCTGGGCGCGAAAGAGGCGGCCCCGTTCGCGGCGTTGGAGCGGCCCGGCGCGCCAGCCGGGGCGCTAAATGCCGCAAGCGTTGGCGCGTCGATTGCGCGGCACCTGCCGGAGGGTAGCTTCGTGTCGGATGATGGCGTGTCGAACAGCTTGCCCGCCTTCCTTATGACCCAGAAAGCCAAGCCGCATGACTGGATGATGCTGACTGGCGGAGCGATCGGGCAGGGCATGCCGCTGGCGCTTGGTGCAGCCGTGGCGGCGAAGGACAAGCAGGTCCTGTGCCTCACGGGCGACGGCGCTGCGATGTATACGAACCAGGCGCTATGGAGCATGGCCCGGGAGGGTGCGAATGTGGTGACGGTCGTGTTCGTCAACCACTCCTACCGTATCCTGAACATAGAACTCGCACGGACCGGCGCCGGCAATCCGGGCCCGACGGCCAAGAGCATGCTGGAGCTGGACCAGCCGGAGATTGACTGGGTGGCCCTGTCGCAAGGCTTGGGCGTGCCGGCGGTGGCGGTCGATACCGCCGAGGCCTTCGACAAGGCGCTGGAGCGTGCGTTTGCGGCCGAAGGGCCGCAGCTGATCGCTGCGCATGTGCCGGCGCGGTAGGTTCGGCAGTGCGACGTATTGAAGGTCAGGGTTAACAGGGCCACATCGGATGGATGGCACCTTATCCGACCCCCGAATACGAGGGCGACCAGACAATTGCGCAGAGGCCCGGCGTGGGGCAGATGGCCGGTCGTGTCGTGGTGGGCACCACCAAAGGCACGTTCAAGCTCGTGGCTTTCATCGTCAATTTCATTATTCCGGGTCTCGGAACGTTTTTCGTCGGGCGTTTCGGCACGGCGATCATCCAGCTCTGCCTGATCCCTGTTGGCATTTTCCTCGTTCCCGTCAGCGGGATCGGCATCCTGGTCCTGATCGCCAATTGGGTCTGGGGCCTGGTCACGGTCGTGCAGGCCTGGCGCGGGCCGAACGTGGTTTACGTAAGGCCGGATCGGACGCGCTGAAGCGTTCCCGGCTTTCTGCAAAGCGCCAAACTCCAGGCATGAATGACTGCAGGTTCGCGAGAGCGTGCGGCTGGCTGATTATGCATCAGGGCGCGTGGGATTGCAGAAAGTCCGCTGAATCCGCTTTTTTTGACGGCTAGTCCTCGTCGTCACCGCCCTGTTCATCCTCGGAAAAGTCGCGTCGGGGGCGGGCGATGAGTTCGCCGAGGTCTTCCAGGTCGATGAAATGGTCCGCTTCGCGGCGCAGGTCGTCGGAAATCATCGGGGGATTAGAGGCTACGGTGGATACGACCGAGACGCGAACCCCTCGGGCCTTTACGGCTTCGACGGCGCGCCGAAAGTCGCCATTGCCGCTGAACAGAACGATATGGTCGATGTTCCGAGCGGTTTCGAGCATGTCAATGGCGAGTTCCACGTCCATGCTGCCGCGGACGCGTTTTCGGCCCTCGCGGTCGGTGAATTCGCGCGCCGGCTTCTTGATGACATTGTATCCGTTATAGGTGAGCCAATCGACCAGCGGGCGGATCGGGCTGTACTCGTCGGTTTCCACCAATGCGGTGTAATAATTCGCTCGCAGGAGGCGGCCTTTGCCCTGGAATTCCTTCAAAAGCTTGCGAAAATCGATTTCGAGCCCGACGGAACGGGCCGCCGAATAGAGATTTGCGCCATCGATAAACAGCGCCAGGCGCTCGTCCTTGTAAAAGGCCATTGGCTTTATTCCTTTGGTGCTTTAGGGTTGAGGCTAATAAAAATGCCGAATTATCTTATATGACTGGCATACTCAGGCTGCGTTTATGGCGCAATAGCTGGGTTGCGCCTGCTTGCTGCACTGCATATAAGGGTCTGCTTCAAGGAGATTGCCCCCCATGGCCCGTGTTACCGTCGAAGACTGCATCCGGAAAGTGCCGAACCGTTTCGAACTGGTCCTGCTCGCGTCGCATCGCGCCCGCATGATCCGTGAAGGTTCGCCTCTGACGATCGACCGGGACAATGACAAGGACCCGGTTGTGTCGCTGCGCGAGATTGCGGACGAAACAATCGACCTGAAGGTCGTGAAAGAGGCGATGATCTCGAACCTGCAGGAAGTGCGGCCAAGTGAGGAAAGCGAACGCGAAGCCGATCGCCTTGCACTCCTGTCCGGCCCTGCGGCCACCGAAGACGACGTCATGCGTGCTTACCAGGCAGAAATCGAGTCCGGGCGCGACGACCGGCTCTAGGAGGCTCCATGGACGGCAGCGCCCTTTCCGCAAAGGACAAAGGGGCTGGCGAGGCAGCTGGCACGACAGATTCGACCGAAAATCAGGCTGAGCTGCGGCATGTGCTGTCGCGCGAAGAGCTGATCGCGAAAGTACGGGCCTACCACCCACGTGTGAAATCCGAACTGCTCGGCGCGGCTTATGATTTTGCCAAGCTGCACCACGGGACGCAGACGCGTGATTCCGGCGATGCCTATTATTCCCACCCTGTGGAAGTTGCGAGCCTTCTGGCCGACGTGCGTCTTGATGAGGTGACAATTGTCGCGGGCCTGCTTCACGACGTCGTGGAAGACACCAAGATTGCTATTGGCGATATCGAAGTGCGCTTCGGCGCCGATGTCGCCGAACTGGTCGATGGCGTCACCAAACTCGACGCGCTGGAATTTACCTCCAAGGAATCGGCGCAGGCCGAGAACTTCCAGAAATTCATCCTGGCGACGACGAGCGACTTGCGTGTGCTCCTGGTGAAACTGGCCGATCGGCTGCACAATATGCGCACGCTGCACCATCGCAAGAAGCCCGAGAGCCGTGAGCGCACGGCGCGGGAGACGATGGACATCTATGCACCGCTGGCGCGCCGTGTTGGCCTGTACTCGCTGGCCGCCGAGATGGAAGATCTCGCCTTCGAGGAACTGAACCCCGAGGCGCGACGCGCGATCCTGTATCGGCAGGAAGAACTGGCTGCCGATAACGCGGACGATCTGCAGCGTATTGATGACGACCTGCGCCAGTTGATGGACATGGCGGGCATCAAGGTCAAGATCAAGGGCCGCAAGAAACAGCCCTATTCATTGTGGCGTAAGCTGGAACGCAAATCGATTTCATTCCGCGATGTGGCCGACCTGTTCGCGTTCCGGGTCATCGTGAACGATGTGGACGCGTGTTACCGAGTGCTGGGTGAAGTCCATACGCTGTGGGCCTGTATCCCGGACCGGTTCCGCGACTATATCTCGGTACCGAAGCCGAACGGCTATGCGTCGCTGCACACAACTGTGCGTGCTTCCGGCAATCGCCGCGTGGAGTTGCAGATCCGGACCGAGGCGATGGACCGGACGGCCGAGTTCGGCGTGGCGGCGCACTGGGGTTACAAGAACAAGTCCTATGGGTTTGACGTGGACTCGGCGCGCGCGGCGGGCCTTGATCCGACAGCCAACCTGGAAGCCTTCGCCGAGCTGCTCCAAGATGGTGGCGACCCGAGCGAGTTCCTCGAGCACGCCAAGCTGGAAATGTATCGCGAGCATGTGTTCGCGTTCAGTCCCAAGGGCAAGCTGATCATCCTGCCGGCTGGCGCGATGCCTCTGGATTTCGCCTATGCGGTGCACTCGGCTGTGGGCGACACGACAATCGGTGCCCGGATAAATGGTGAAGTAAAGTCGCTGCGTCGACCGCTGAAGAATGGCGATGTCGTGGATATTCAGCGCGGCAAGGTGGCCGCCCAAGTTATCGGCTGGGAGGCAATGACAATCACCGGGCGCGCGCGCTCTGCCATTCGCCGACTGGTGCGCGAGCGCGACCAGATCGAGTTCCGCCGCCTTGGCGTCGGACTGATCAACCAGGCGCTGCGCCGGGCCGGGATCGACCCGATCGACGTAAAAATGACCCACACGGCCCAACTTGCCGGATTCGAGAATCGGGAAGAGATGGCCGAGGCCGTCGGGCGAGGGCGCATTTCGTCGTCTGACATCATGGAGGCGGCCTTCCCGGGCTATCGGGCGGAACGGTTCGACGATGACAACAAGATGCGGCTCGACAGCACGCATGCGCCTTTGCTCGTGTCAGGCGAGGATCTGATGCCGGGCGTGACGCTGCACCTTGGCCAGTGCTGCTGCCCAATGCCGGGAGACCGGATCATGGGTGTGCGGGAGCCGGAAAAGGGCCTGGTCGTGCATGTCGCGAGTTGCCTGAAGCTGGCCGAGTATGACGACCAACCCGAACGCTGGGTCGACCTGAAATGGACCGAGTTGGCAAAGACAGGGGCCGTCGCCGTTGGGCGCATTCGTATCAGTGCGGCCAATCAGAAAGGCGTGCTGGCAAAGCTTTGCACGGCTGTGGCGCAAGCCAATGGCAACATCATACGGATCGCGACCACCGAACGCGGCACGGATTTTACCGAACTGGTGATGGAGATTGAGGTTGAAGACCTCAAGCGCCTGACGCAGATACTTGCGGCGCTCCGATCGCTTGCCGTGGTGGACCGGGCGGTGCGCGATCAGGAGGTTGAAGATGACGAGTGAAGACGTGCTGGCGGTGTTTCGCGAGGCAGGTGCCTTGCTTGAAGGGCATTTCATCCTGTCGTCCGGGCGGCGCAGCCCGGTCTTCCTGCAAAAGGCCCTGGTTTTCTCGCAGCCGGACCTGTCCGAGCGCCTGTGCAAGGCGCTGGCCGAGAAGCTCACCGCGACATTCGGGAAGATCGACGTTGTGGCAGGCCCGGCTGTCGGCGGGATCATCCCGGGTTACGAGCTGGCGCGGCATCTTAAGGCCCGGGCGATCTTCGCTGAGCGCGTTGACGGGAAGCTGGCCTTCCGGCGCGGGTTTGCGATTGCCGAAGGCGAGCGCGTTCTGATTGCCGAGGATATCGTGACGACGGGCCTCTCTTTCCGCGAGACGGTCGAGGCGCTGGACCGGTTGCCCGGCGAAGTCGTGGGGGGAGCGTGCATTATCGACCGGTCGAATGGCAAGGCGGACGTGGGCTGCGAACTGGTGTCGCTGGCTGCCGTGGATTTCCATGACTATGCCGCCGATGACCTGCCGCCGGAGCTCGCGGCGATGGAAGCCGTGAAGCCCGGATCGCGAGGCCTTGCCTGATGGCAGGACGTATACGCCTCGGCGTGAATATCGACCATGTGGCGACGATACGGAATGCGCGCGGCGGCAAGCATCCCGATCCGATGCGCGCTGCCCTGATGGCGACCGAAGCGGGCGCTGACGGGATTACACTGCACCTGCGCGAAGACCGGCGGCACATTCGCGATGATGACCTTGTGGAAATCCGAACGGCCACGCGCCTGCCGATCAATATGGAAATGGCGGCGACCGAGGAAATGCTGGACATTGCGCTGCGGTTCAAGCCGGAGACGGCGATGTTCGTGCCCGAAGAGCGCGCGGAACTGACGACCGAGGGCGGTCTCGATGCGGCGCGGGCGCACAATCACCTCGCGCATTTTGTACGCCAGCTGAATACGAATGGCAGCCGCGTTTCGTTCTTTATAGAACCCAACATGGTGCAGTTACATGCGGCCCAGGCCTTGGGTGTGCAAATTTGCGAATTCCACACAGGCCGGTTCGTTGAGTTCATGCAGGCGGGCGAAGACAAGCTCGCCGAGCTGGAACTGGACCGCATCCGCAATTGCGCGGAAGAGGCCGTGCGCATGGGGATAGAGCCGCAGGCTGGTCATGGCCTGACATTCGCCACGGTAAAACCTGTTGCGGCCATCCCGCAGATCACAGAACTGAACATCGGCCATTTCATTGTCGGCGAAGCGATCTTCATTGGCTTGCCGGCGGCCATCGGCGAGATGCGTCGCCTGATGGACGAGGCGCGGGTATGATCATCGGCATAGGCAACGACCTCTGCAATATCGAGCGGATCGAGAAGACGCTGGCCCGCTTTGGTGAGCGGTTCGAGACGCGCGTATTTACCGAAACTGAAATTGCGCTGGCGCGAGGCCGTCGCCGCACGGCAGAAACCTATGCTAAACGGTTCGCGGCGAAAGAGGCCTGCGCCAAGGCGCTCGGCACAGGCGTGCCACGGCGCGGCGTGCACTGGACCCATCTTGGCGTTGTGAACCTGCCATCGGGAAAGCCCACGCTGGCCCTGACGGGCGGCGCCGCCACGCGTCTCGCCGTCTTGCTTCCTGAGGGCCATGAAGCCGTGATCCACCTGACAATTACAGATGACCATCCGTGGGCGGAAGCCCAGGTCATCATTGAAGCCATTCCGGTCGCACCATGAAGCCAGCTCGCCCCAAACGCACACGCCTGCGCGCCGCCGCGAAGGCCGCTGTTCCGAGCCTGTCGGATGCTCAGGTCAAGACGGTTCAGGACCGTATTGGCCATCACTTCAAGGACAGGCAGCTGCTGGTGCAGGCATTGACGCATCCGAGTGCGGTTGCTTCGGCGGACTCGGTGCGGCTGTCCAACCAGCGCCTTGAATTCCTGGGTGACCGCGTTCTGAACCTGCTCATCGCCGAGCGCCTGATCGAGCGCCGCAAGACTGAGAGCGAGGGCGACCTTGCTCCGCGCCTCAACCGGTTCGTCAAGAAGGGCGCTTGCGCCGAGGCCTTCCGGCACTTCAAGCTGCAGGAATTCATCATCCTGTCTGACGGCGAAATTGCGTCTGGCGGCAACGAGCGCGAGTCCACCATGGGCGACGCGTGCGAAGCAGTGATCGGCGCGGTCTATCTGGATGGCGGCCTGTCTGCGGCCCGGAAATTCGTGGAGGCGGGCTGGGCACACCAGTTTTCGTCAGCCCCGGTGGAAACCCGCGATCCAAAGACCCTGCTGCAGGAATGGGCACAGGGCCAGGGCCTGCCACTGCCAAAATATCATGTCGTCAACCGTTCGGGCCCTGACCATGAACCGCTTTATGAGATAGAGGTGCAGGTGCCGCCGCACGGCGAAGCCACGGCCACCGGATCCTCCAAACGCGACGCCGAGCGCAATGCAGCGGCCCTGCTGCTCAACACCCTGACTGGAACATCATGACTGAAACCGAGATCAACCGCGCAGGCTTTGCCGCCATTATTGGCGCGCCGAATGCCGGGAAATCCACACTGACCAACCGCCTTGTCGGGGCCAAGGTCGCCATCGTCACCCACAAGGTGCAGACGACGCGCTTCCCCGTGCGGGGCGTGGCGCAGGTCGGCGATACGCAAATCGTGCTGGTCGATACGCCCGGCATCTTCGTGGCCAAGCGCCGGCTCGACCGGGCCATGGTCAAGGCTGCATGGAGCGGCGCGGCAGACGCCGATGCCATCGTGCACCTGGTCGATAGCTCAGCCTGGGTGGCAGACCGGGCCGGCACCGCGACGGGCGCACAGAAAATGTCGATCGCTGATGACCGCCGCGTTATCGCGCAGCTCAAGCTGACCGGCAAGCGCGCCTTCCTGGCGCTCAACAAGATCGACCTGTTCCCGCATGATCAGGTCCTGCCGGTGATGAGCGAGCTGAGCGACTCAGGCGTCTACGACGAGATATTCATGATCTCGGCCGAAAATGGCGATGGCGTTGACCGGTTGGCCGCCGCATTTGCCAACCGTATGCCTGCAGGTACGGCCCTGTTCCCACCGGACCAGACGGCCGACCTGCCGATGCGCCTGCTGGCCGCTGAAGTGACGCGCGAAAAACTTCTGCTGCGCATGCACCAGGAACTGCCCTACCAGCTGATGGTGGAAACCGAGAGCTGGGAAGAGCGCAAAGACGGCTCCGTTCGCATTCAGCAGGTGATCATTGTCGGGCGCGAGGGTCACAAGGCCATGGTGCTGGGCAAGAATGGCGCGTCGATCAAGGAGATCGGGCGGATGGCCCGCAAGGAATTGATGGAAATGCTGGACCGGCCGGTGCACCTGTTCCTGTTCGTCAAAGTGGACGAGAAATGGCAGGAACGGCGCGACTCCTATTCGGGCATCGGCCTGGAGTTTGATGTTTAGGGGCTGGCATGAACTGGTCTGATGACGGACTGGTCCTTGGCGGACGCCGGTTTGGGGAAGGCGGCCTGATCCTCGATGTGCTGACGAAAACGCGTGGGCGGCGCTCCGGCCTCGTCTATGGCGGTGCCTCGCGGGCGCGGCGGGCGCAATATGAGGCGGGCAATACGGTTGCCGTGTCATGGACCGGGCGCCTCGAAGAACAGCTCGGCCGGTTTGATGTCGCCGAGGCGAGCCGCGAGCGGGCGTCGCGGGTGCTCGAAGATGCCAGTGCGCTTGCCGCCATATCTGCCGTGACGACGCTGCTGCGCGGCGCGCTCGACGAAGGTGATGCCGCCGGATCGGCTCTGTATGAGGCAACGACGCTGTTGCTTGACCAGATTGAGGCGCAACACATCTGGCCCGTGCTGTATGTGCGGTGGGAACTGGGCCTGTTGTCGGCGCTGGGCTTCGGGCTCGACCTTGAAGCCTGCGCGCTCAGCGGCGCGAATGACGGGTTGACCCATGTCTCGCCGAAGACCGGCCGGGCTGTGCGCGGATCAGAAGCTGAGGATTATGTCAGCCGCCTGCTGCGCCTGCCGGGCTTCCTTGTGTCGTCGCACGCGCCTGTAGGGATCGCGGACATTGCGGATGGACTCGCGCTGACCGGCTACTTCCTGGAGGCGCGCGTCTTTAACGGCATGAACCGCGCCGTTCCGCCGCAAAGGGCGCAGCTTGTGGCGCGGCTCCTGAAGCGGGCCTAGGCGCTGGCGCTGGGCCGGGCGCCGACTTTCTCGTACCAGGCAGTCACGCGCTGGAACGCCGGGTTCAGCGGTTGGCCGACTGCGATGCCGAAGGTGAGGAAGCAATAGAGCATCACATCGGCGAAAGTGAACGTGTCGCCGGCGACATAGGCGCGGCCTGCAAGCTGGCCATCGAGAAAGGCGAGCTTGTCCTGGGCACAGGCCTTGAGGCCGGCTGCGGCCTCGGGCAGGCAACGCATCCGGTCCTTGAACATGGGCAGGCCTTCGGAATAGCGGAATCCATTGGCCAGCGGTTCGATGATGTTGAGGTCGGCCCAGCGGGTCCAGCGGCGGGTCTGGGCGCGGGCTTCGGGCGTGGCGCCGAACAGGCTGTCGCCGGGCTGGGTTTCGTCAAGGTATTCGCAGATCGCCCAGATTTCCGTGAGGATGGTGCCATCGTCGAGTTCCAGCGCGGGCAGCTGGCCGGCAGGATTGGTCTCGAGATAAGGCGGCTTGCGATTGTCGCCGACCATTATGTCGACCTCTTCCATCGGAAGTTTGATGCCGCGTTCGGCCACGAACATGCGAACCACGTGCGGGTTCGGTCCGACGGAATTGTAAAGTTTCATGTGCGTTTCCCTTTGCCTGTCGTGCTGGTTTTGCCGCACTTTAGCGAGGATGTGCCGCAACAGAAGGGGAATCATGGGGTAACGGGGCGTCACCTTGCGTCACTTGCAGGTCGCGCCGCTGCCCATGTCGAAGTGGAAATGGTCACGGTGGGCCGCATTGTAATCCGGGCTGAGCGTGACCGAGAAGATATCGCAGCCACCCTTGTGTACCCGTTTCAGGAATTTGGCTTCCGGACCGCCTTGTTTCCAATGGGTTTTCACGTCGATCAGGCGGCCGTCCTTGAGGCGGAAGCCGGAAATGTCGACGGCATTGGCATGAGCATGCTCGGAGAGACGCCCGCTGCCGGCGATATTGCGGCAGGAAAAGCTGCCATAGGTCTCGATCCGGGCGAGGGGCGAGCCGAGGATGTCGACGGCGGCGGGGCGGGCGACATGACGCTCCCACGTGTAGAGGGCGGCGGTCTCGGCGCAGGTCATGCTGAGGGTGGCAGAGTAGGGGGTCAGGGTGCGGTCGAGCGTGAGGCCATTGCGAAGCCCGCATTTTTCGCCCTTCGGGGCATCTTCGAGTGGCGTGTAGAGGATTCCGGCCGAATCGAGGGCGGAAAAGCAGACCTCGCGTTGCGTCCGGGCCCTTTCCAGCTTGGCATGTGTTCCGAGGCCGGGCTTGTCGGTCAGGTCGATCGGCGCGAACGGGTTGTGGCGCGGCGGGGCCAGCCACTGGAACAGGGCGACCACCAGAAGCGGCAGAGCCAGCAAGACAATCCAGGCCCGAAACTCAGTCATTTGCTTGCGTTTTACCCATTCCTTAACCAAACCGCCGTCTTTGTTAATGCTGCGCAGCCGCCCGAGTCGGTATAGGTTCGGTCCTGCACCAGAATGTGGCACGAGATGCAAAGAGGCCAGAATGACCGACCTGCTTGACGGTGGTCCCGAAGACCGGATCATAAATGAACCCATGAGCGAGGCGCTGTCGAAGCGATATCTCGCCTATGCGCTCTCGACCATCACCTCCCGCGCCCTGCCGGATGTCCGCGACGGCCTGAAGCCCGTCCAGCGCCGCATCCTGTATGGCATGCGGGAACTGAAGCTTGATCCTGAAGGCGGCTTCCGGAAATGCGCCAAGATTGTTGGCGACGTGATGGGTAACTATCACCCGCACGGCGACAGCTCGATCTATGACACGCTGGTGCGCCTGGCGCAGGATTTTAACGTCCGCTATCCGCTGGTCGACGGCCAGGGCAACTTTGGCAATATCGATGGCGATAGCGCGGCGGCCTATCGTTATACCGAAGCCAGGATGACCCACGCGGCCGAGTTGCTGCTGGACGGTCTCGGCGAAAATGCGGTCGATTTCCGCGCCAACTATGCCGAGAATGACGAAGAGCCGGTCGTGCTACCGGCGGGCTTCCCGAACCTGTTGTGCAATGGCGCCACCGGTATTGCCGTGGGCATGGCAACGTCGATTCCGCCGCATAATGCCGCCGAAGTGATCGATGCGGCGCGCTTCCTGATCGAGACACCCAAGGCAACGACGGCTGACCTGATGCAGTTCGTGAAAGGGCCTGACTTCCCGACCGGCGGCGTGATCGTTGAATCCTACGAATCCATGCTCGACGCCTATGAGACGGGCCGGGGCGGTTTCCGCATGCGCGCGAAATGGGAAGTCGAAGATACCGGTCGCGGCACCTACCAGATCATCGTCACCCAAATTCCCTACCAGGTCCAGAAATCGCGCCTGCTGGAGAAGCTGGGCGAATTGCTGGAACAGAAGAAACTGCCACTGCTGGACGATGTGCGCGACGAGAGCGCCGAGGACGTGCGCCTTGTCCTGGTGCCGCGCGCCAAGACGGTCGAGCCGGACGTGCTGATGGAAAGCCTGTTCAAGTCGTGCGACCTCGAAACGCGCTTCAGCATGAACATGAACGTGCTGCACAAGGGTGCGCCGCAGGTGATGGGCCTGAAGGATGTGTTGCTGGCCTATCTGGAGCACCGCCGCGAAGTAGTTGTGCGCCGGGCCGAGTTCCGCCTCGACAAGATCGACAAGCGCCTGCACCTACTCGACGGCTACCTGATTGCCTATCTCAATATTGATGAAGTGATCCGGATCATCCGTGAGGAAGACGAGCCGAAACAGGTGATGATCGCCCGCTTCGGCATTTCCGACATTCAGGCTGAAGCCATCCTGAACCTGCGTTTGCGCGCCCTGCGCAAGCTGGAAGAGATGGAAATTCGCGGCGAGCACACCAAGCTGGTCGAAGAGCGTGACGAGCTGGTCAAGCTGATCGGATCGACCCGCCGCCAGTGGGCGAGCGTTTCCAAGCAGCTCAAGGCCGCACGCGACCAGCTGACGGCCGACCCGGCGCTGGGCGACCGCCGCGCCGCCTTCGAGGACGCGCCCGATGTTGACCTCGCTGCGGCCCTCGAAGCCTCGCGTCCGAAGGAGCCGTTGACGGTTGTCCTGTCGGCGCAGGGCTGGATACGGGGCATGAAGGGCCACGGCCTCGACCCGGATTCCACCAAGTTCAAGGATGGCGACGAGCTCTACCTCTCCGAAGAGGTGATGAGCACCGACAAGATCATCCTCATGGCCTCCGATGGCCGGGCGTTCACGCTGATGGCCGACAAGCTGCCGGGCGGACGCGGGCATGGCGAACCGATCCGCCTGTCCATCGAACTGGAAGACAGCGTCGATATCGTCGCCATGTTCAAGCTCGAAGAAGGCCGCAAGCGTGTCATGGCGTCCACCGTCGGCTACGGCTTCATCGTCACCGAGAAAGAGCTGGAGTCCAATCGTAAGGCGGGCAAGCAGGCCGTGAACACCGGCAATGGCACGCTGAATGTGTGCATGCCGGTCGAGGGTGACATGCTGGCCGTGGTCGGATCGAACCGGAAACTGCTGATCTTCCCGCTCGACGAGCTGCCCGAAATGTCACGCGGCAAGGGCAACAAGCTGCAAGCCTATCGCGGCAAGGACACGTTGGCCGACCTGATGACGTTCGACAAGGAAGACGGCCTGATCGTTATGACGGGTGACCGCCACCGTGCCTTCCCGGAATGGGAAGAATGGATCGGCAAGCGCGCGCAGGCGGGCAAGACCGTGCCGAAGGGCTTCCCGAAGACGGGTACGTTCAATGGCTGACATGCCACGCGGGCAGCGCATCACGGCGCTGTCCCTGCTTGTGCCGGACTATGAGCCCGGGATCGGCTTCTATGTCGGCAAGCTGGGCTTTGACCTGCTGGAAGATACCGACATGGGCGGTGGCAAGCGCTGGGTGCGCGTGCGTCCGAAAGGTGGCGGTGTGGAAATGTTGCTGGCGCGGGCGGTGACGAATGAGCAGCGCGCCGCCATCGGCAACCAGTCAGGTGGGCGCGTGTTCCTGTTCCTCGAGACCGATGATTTCGACCGCGACCATGCAGCCTATGTCGCGGCAGGCGTGACCTTCCTCGAAGCGCCGCGCAGCGAACCCTATGGCAAGGTCGTCGTGATGCAGGACCCTTTCGGGAACAAGTGGGATTTGATTCAGCCTGTTGCGAACGGCTCATCCTGAGCCGCATTTCTTGCGGCAACGGTTTCAGTCGGAGAGCCGCTCCAACACATCACTCATCAACGGCCCGATCTCTGTGTTCAGCACGAGGTCTGCATACGGATCCTGATCGGTCGGTTCGCGGTTGACGATGGCGAGGCGGGCGCCGTTGCGCTTGGCTTCGATGGGGATCGAGGCAGCCGGATAGACGACGAGCGATGAGCCGAGGACGAGGCAGAGGTCGCACAGAAGGGCCTCTTCGGCGGCCAGCGCCATCTTGTCTTCCGGCATGGGCTGCCCGAACGAGATGGTCGCGGTCTTGAGAAGGCCGGTGCAGAACACGCAGGTCAGGTCTTCGCCCGCTTCCCAGCGCGGCGTCAGGCTGTCGATCTCGTAGCGCTTGCCGCAGGTGAGGCAGCGGGCATAGGTCGCGTTGCCGTGTATTTCGATGACCAGGTCGTCCGGTACGCCGGAATCCTGGTGCAAATTGTCGACATTCTGTGTGATGACGCTGGTGACCTTTCCGGCGGCGACCAGCTTTGCCACGGCGAAGTGGCCTGCATTCGGGCTGGCGCCGACCCAGCCGGCCGAGCGGTTGAACACGCGGGCCCACGACTCGCGGCGTTTGTCGCGCGATGCGACAAAGTCCTGGAAATAGATCGGTTTCATCTTGCTCCAAACGCCGCCGGGGCTGCGGAAATCGGGAATGCCGCTCTCGGTCGATATGCCTGCGCCGGTGAACACCACGACGCGCGAGGCTTTGTCGATCAGGCGGGCGAGGGCAGCAGCATCGGACATGGCGCGATGCTACACACTTTGCGCGGGCATTCCATAGCCATGTCGCCCGCATCGGTCATTGCCAAGGCTTGAGGGACGTGCGTGGACGCCTGACTTGCGCAAGACGGGCTTGGAAGCTACGCCTAGTCTATCGGTTTTTCTGGAGGGACGGCCCATGAGCCCCATTCTAATCATCCTGGCGGCGGTCGTCGCCATTTTCGGCTTTGTCATCCTTATCTACAACGGCCTGGTGATGAAGCGCCAGCGGGTCAACCAGGCCTTTGCCGACGTGGACGTGCAGCTGAAACAGCGCCAGAACCTGATCCCGAATCTCGTCGAAACCGTGAAAGGCTATGCCAAGCACGAGCAGGAGACGTTCCAGCAGGTGATTGCGGCGCGCAATGCGGCGCAGTCGGCCTCGACACCGGCCGAGATGTCTCAGGCCGAAGGCATGCTGACCGGCGCGCTGGGCAAGCTTTTCGCGCTCGCCGAGGCCTATCCGGACCTCAAGGCGAACCAGAACTTCATCCAGTTGCAGAACGAACTGTCGACCATCGAAGACAAGCTGGCTGCGGCGCGGCGTTTCTACAACTCCGCTGTCCAGGACTACAATACGTCGCGCGAGCAGGTCCCAGGCTCGGTCATCGCCGGCATGTTCAGCTTCGAGTCGCGCGAGTTCTTCGACGTCGGCGTAGAAGGCCGTGAGGCCCTAAGCACGCCGCCTGAAGTTAAGTTCTAAGCGCGCCTGTTTTGCTGTAGGCTGTCCTCGGCTGGTAACGCGAGGACATAAGATGAGACTTTCCTGTATTGCTGCAGCATTGATGCTGGGTGCGTGCGCGAGTTCGGGCGGCAGCTGGAGTGCATCGAGTTGGAACGGGCTGGTGGCGCAGACGATTGGCACCCAGAATTATGCTTTCCTCGCGGCGCCGATGGCGGGGCAGGGGTTCAAGCTGAAATTCACGATTCGGACAGATGGCAGCTTTGGCGTGGCGAGCGCCGGGCCGCCGTCAGCTGCCGAGCTTGAGGAAGCGGCCATTGCGGCGGCGCCGGAAGGCTGCACGTTCGTGTCGTTGGAGCGGACGTCGGATGGCGGGGCCGAAGCGGCGTATGACTGCGACTAGGCGCGCGCCTTGAACCAGGGCGCGATACGAGCGAGGGCATCTTCGATTTCCGGTGTCGAGACGGCGAACGAGAAGCGCATGTAGTTGTGGCCATTGACCGGGTCGAAATCGACGCCGGGAGCTGTGGCGACGCCGGTGTCCTTCAATAGCTGCATGCAGAATTCCAGGCTGTCATCGGTGAAGCGCGAAATGTCGGCATAGATGTAGAAGGCGCCGTCCGGCGGGGCGATGCGTTCGAGACCAAGGGCCGGCAGGGCAGCCAGCATCAGGTCGCGATTGTGCGTATAGGTGCGGACGTGGCCTTCCAGTTCATCGCGGCAATCCATGGCGATGAGGCCGGCGTGCTGGGACAGCGACGGCGCAGTCAGGAACATGTTGCCGATATAGGCAGCGACGCGGGATGCCATGTCGTCGGGCGCGACGATCCAGCCGAGACGCCAGCCCGCCATCGAGAAGTATTTCGAGAATGAGTTGATGACGAAAGCGTCGGCCGTGTGTTCGAGCACGGAGGCCGTGTTCGGGCCGTAGGACAGGCCGTGATAGATCTCGTCGGAGATGATGCGGATGCCACGCTCGGCGCAGACGGCCACAATGGCGGCAAGCTCAGCCTCGGGCAGGATGGTGCCGGTCGGGTTGGCAGGGCTGGCGATGATCAGCCCTGCCGGGGCCGGGTCGAGCGCAGCGATCTGCGCCGCCGTGAGCTGGAACCGGGTCTCCTCGCCGCATGCGATTTCGAGCGGCACCAGGTTCAGCGC
>NZ_JBDNGN010000038.1:0-24238 GCF_041689225.1 Hyphomonas sp.
ACTATACCTAGTCCTCTTTCCAGAATGCCTCGGTTTCGAAATCCGCACTGTGAACCGCAATCAGGTATTGCTTGAACGCGTCCAGGTCGGTCACCCGGCAAGCATAATTGTCCGCCCGCTCGATGCCGAACGTCTCCAGCATCCCGTCGGGCGCATCATTGCACGACGGCATGGCAAATTCGTAGGTCGGCACATGGGTTGTGGCGTCCATCCTCATGTGGGCGACGAGGTATTGGTAGCTCACGTCCTGGTCATCATCATCGCGCATTTCAGCTTCGGCGAGGTAGACCGGATTGTCTTCGTTCGCGATCAGGACCTGGAAGCGGACGAATAGCGGCTTGTCGTCTTCATCCTCCGGGGGCGAAATCTCGTACACGCCGTCCTCATCCGCCATCACGATGCGGCAATCGTCGTCAAGACAGAGCACGACGCCATTGTACGGTAATGTGACTTGCTCGCCGGGCGGGATCAACGGCACCTCGCTGTAGAAACAGGCGGACAGCGTGATCAGTCCGATCAGGGCTGCAAGAATCCGGGACGGTAACATGGCATGTCTCCCTTGATTGATTTGGAGCTTTCCTCTGATTGAGGTCGAAAGTAAGGCCATGGAATGAAAAAAGCGACCGTCCTCATTTACGCCAAACCGCCGCGCATGGGCCTTGCCAAGACGCGGCTGGCAAAAGGACTGGGCCTGACCGAGGCACGCCGGGTCGCCCATTTCACCCTGTCCCGAACGATGCGGGCAGCCCTGTCGGGGCCCTGGACTCCCATCCTTTATACTGCGCCTGACGGCGCCCTTGGCGAAAGCCTTGGCGGCATCTGGCCGGCCCATCTTGTCCGTCGCAGCCAGGGCATAGGCGGGCTGACCGCACGGCTGGACCGTGGCCTGGCCGAATCGCCTCCCGGCCCGGTCGTGTTCATCGGCGCCGATGCGCCTGATGTGACATCCGCCCTCCTCCGCGCAGCCATCCGTGCCTTGCAGCGCCATGATGCCGTTTTTGGTCCGGCACGCGATGGCGGCTTCTGGCTCTTCGGGATCAATAAACGCGTACGCTCCCGGTCTCCCTTTGAAAACGTCCGGTGGTCCGGCCCGCACGCCATGGAGGACGTCTGGAACAATCTTCCGGCAGACGCCGCGGTTGCACGTCTGCCGACACTTATCGATATCGACGCGTCGGAAGACTGGCGCGACTGGAACGAGGAACGCTCGACCAACGGCTGACCGCCTAGTCTGCGCCGACCGCAACATCGCTGGTCAGCTGCGGTCCGATGGGCGCATCCGGGTTTGACGGCTTGAAGGGGTTGTAAGCCTCCCTCCTCATCGGCTCGATCTCTTCTCTCAGCTTGTTCACCTGCGCCAGAAGGTGTGCGGCCACGCCTGGTTGTTCCCGCATGAAGCTGAACCGCTCTGACGGGTCTGTGACCAGATCAAACAGCATGGTGGCGCCATAGACCTCCAGCGGCACATAAAAGTTACGGTAGTACTGGTTCAGCACGAGTTTGAACCGATCGTTCCGTATGCCGACGATATCGTCGCCATTGAAGAAAAAGAGGGTTTCGTGGATTGGCTCGGCCGCACCGGACAGCAATCCCGTGAGGTCCCGGCCATCAATCACGCGGTCGTCCGGCAATTGTGCGCCCGAAATTCGCGCAATCGTCGGCAGCAAATCAATCGCCATCGTCATCTGATCGCTAACGCTGCCGGGCGCAATTTTTCCAGGCCAGCGCGCGAGCATCGGCACGCGATAGCTGCCCTCATAAGTGCCACCCTTGCGATCACGCAAGCCGCCTGTATCGCCTTCAAACCAGGGGCCATTATCACTGGTGAAGATGATCAGTGTATTGTCAGCAATACCGGCGCGATCAACCGCATCAAGTATCTGCCCGACACCGCGATCCAGTTCCTCGACCACGTCGCCATAAAGCCCGGCTTGAGATTGGCCCGCAACCTCATCAGGCACCAGCAGCGGCGCATGCGGTGCATTCTCCGCCACATAGAGAAGAAATGGCTGATCAGCATGTGCCGCAATGAATTCTTCTGCCTCAGCCGAATACATCCGGGTCAGCTGCTTCTGGTCTGCCGGACTTTGGATGACCGTCTTGTCTTTGTAAAGATCGAATGGTTTCATGTCGTTTGAATAGGCCACGCCGTAGAAGGAATCGAATCCCTGATTTGTCGGCCAGAACGCATCATAGTGTCCAAGGTGCCATTTTCCGATCATCTTCGTCGCATAGTCGCGCGTCTTGACGATCTCGGCGATCGTGATTTCACTCGCGGACAGCCCGTCAGTCGATTGCGGATAGACAACATGCTGCATGCCGGTGCGGACCGGATAGCGCCCCGTCAGAAGAGCCGCGCGTGACGGTGTGCAGACATTTGAACCGGCATAGAAACTCGTCAGCTGAATGCCTTCCCGGCCAATCCGGTCGATATTGGGCGTCTTGATGAGCTCATTGCCATTCAGGCTGATATCCGCCCACCCCAGATCGTCCGTCAGGATGATAATGATGTTCGGGCGGTCAGATGCAGGCGTGTTCGTACTGGCACTGTTTACGTCCGCCACCGATGACCATGCAGAAAGCGACAATATTGATGTGAGAACAAGTGTCCGCAGATGGATCATGAGACAGCCTTTTCAAAGTTAGAGTTTCACCGAAACCTGCAGACGTTCAGCCATCAGGCTCGATCCACCAACAAGAATCCCGTGCGCCCCCGACTCCGTCTTCCACGTTGCCGTTTCAGGGTCGTACCAATCGAGGCCATCAGCCGGAACCCTGAAGCGAACGGTCTTTGTCTCACCGGGCGCCAGCTCGACTCGCTGGAAACCACGCAAGATCTTCTTTGGACGTTCTGCAGCAATTCCCGGCGGTGCCAGGTAGAGCTGCACCACTTCCGTCGCCGCATGTGCGCCATGGTTGCGGACTGAAACCTGGGCAATGATGTCGCCGCTTGGCGCACATCTCGCGCTCAAGGCGCGATACGAGAAATCGCCGTAGGTCAGTCCATATCCAAAGCAGAATGCGGGCGCGATGCCATCCCTATCCAGCAAGGCGTAGCCATGCCAATACCCGTAGTCGATTGCGTCGGCATTCTTGTCGAAATGCGGATAGTGAGCTGGGTCAGAGGCGACCGTAAACGGCAACTTTCCCGAGGGACTGACCTCCCCAAACACAAGGCGCGCCAGGGCGCGTCCACCTTCCATGCCCGAATAGAATGTTTGCAGCACAGCGCCGACCTTCGACACCCACGGGCCGAACAAGACGGCCGATCCGGCCAGCACGACGACAATCGTTCTCGGGTTTGCAGCAGACACGGCTTCGATCAGCGCGACCTGGCTTTCCGGCAGGGCGAGACTGTCGCGATCACCCCCGCGTGATCCGTTATTGTTTCCGGCGTTCGCACCTTCAAGCGCCTCGGCAATGTCGGCTGGGAGTACATCCTGACCGAGGTTCAGGTCGCCGGGAATGTATTCGCCCTCCTCATCCGCGGTGTAGCCGACGATGACCACCGCGACGTCAGCCGCAGATGCGGCCTGTGCGGCAACATCAACGTCGCTCTCATTGCCGCCCAGGATGACTTTCGATTCCCCTGCATATTCCTGCAGACCGCCAAGCGGGGTGATCGTGTAGGGGGCGCGCACGCGGGACGATCCATTATCGCCCGTGTTGGGCAGATCCGCCAGATTTCCGAAAACCGCCACGCAGCCGACAGTCGCCAGATCCAGCGGCAACAGGTCTTCATTGCGCAACAGCACGGCTGACTTTTCAGCCACCTCCAGCGCGAGCGCCCGGTGCTGAGGCGCCGCAACGAGTTCCAGCGGATAGTCTTCCAGTGGGTCTTGCGCACAAGCGAAGCGGTAATAGGTGTTCAGGATGCGTCGACAGGCCGTATCAACAACCAATTTCGCGATCTGTCCGTTTTCGACAGCCCCGATCAGCCTGGCTGCATAATGCACCGGTTCCGGATTCTCAATATCGAGCCCCGCCACGGCGCCCCAGGGCGAGCGCACACCCATGATCCAGTCCGAGTGAACGAACCCGTCAAATCCCCATTCATGCCGCAGAATGTCCGTCAGCAGCCGCTGGTTTTCACCGCAATATTCACCATTCAGCTTGTTGTAGGCGCTCATCACTGTTGCGCAGCCAGCTTCAAGAATACGTTTGAAATGGGGCAGGTAAACTTCCCGCAGCGCCCGTTCCTCGACACGCACATCAACTTTGAACCGGCAGTTTTCGATACTGTTGACCGCGAAATGTTTCACGGTAGCAGCGACATTGTGAACCTGAATGCCCTCCGACAAGGCGGCCCCCATCTCGCCGAGGTGGTATGAATCCTCGCCATAGGTTTCCTGCGCCCGTCCCCAGGCCGGATGACGCAGCAGGTTGACGCAGACCGCACCCGACAGGTTGCATCCCTGGGCCCTGATCTCGATACCCATGACCTCGCCGACACGGCGCTCAAGGTCTGTGTCGAAGCTGGCGCCGCGCGCCATCGTGCATGGGAACGCCGTGGACCGCCCGCGCGCGACACCGCGCGGGCCGTCGGTAAAGTAGAAGGGCGGAATGCCAAGGCGCTCAACGCCGCCGCCCGCACGATAGGGATCCGATCCCCAGACGCCTGATGCCTTGTGCAGCGCAAAGAAGCCGCGACCCGACATCATGGCCACTTTTTCTTCAAGCGTCGCTTCGACAATTACGGAGTCGACGAGTTGGCGAATGTCTTCAGGCGTCAACCCTTTTTGGGGAGAGAAATCGGTCAAGCGCGATCCTATTGGTTTATGGTCTCGGCAACATGTTTGAACTGTAAGTCAAAAACCTGCCAGCCCGTAAGAGGTACAGGCCGGCAGGCGTCTGGGAGGAAACCTGGTTTACTTAATAGTCGAGAGAGAGCTTCACGCCGAAGCTCTGTTCCGATTCAAAGGACTGGAACTGGGAATAGCCGCCCGTGTCAAATGCCTGGCCAACAATCGCTTCGACGAATGTCTCATCCGTCAGATTACGACCGAATATGCTGAGCGCGCCACGACCGTCCCAGAACTTCACACCCAGCTGAGCATCTACCAGCATATAGGCATCCAGCACGGTGTTCGGATCGTTGGTATTGCTCGAAATCGCATCACCACGATACTGCGCACCGACCTGTACGAATGCGTCAAGGTTCTGGGTCAGGGCGAAATCATACCGGGCCAGAGCGTTGATGATCCATTCCGGCGACTGGGCGAGATCCTTGCCATTCAGGTTCTGGAATTCGCCGCGTCCATCCGCGTTCGTATCGATGCAACCATTCGGTCCAACCGTCTGAAGCGCGTAGCAAGGCGCATCGGGAAAGTCCTGGAAGGTTGCGTGCGTGTAGGCAAATGACGTCGACAATGTGAAGCCATCAACAGGCAACAGTGTGATGTCGCCCTCAAGTCCATACGTCTCTACGCTACCCGCATTCGTCACCGAGAAAATCGACGTGCCAGATGGTCCCGGCACGAGGGCCTGCGCCTGGAAGTCTTCTATTTCAGATCGAAATGCCGTGAAATTAGTAACCAGTCGCCCGTCCATCGAAACGGCGCGGATACCCGCTTCGATCTGAACCGGCACTTCTGGTTCGACCATAGGAAGCGCGGTTCCACCGACTTGCGTTGCGTTGATCGTCAAACCCGATACGATGCCGGCCGACTTGTAGCCACGCGAGACCGTGGTGAACACGTTGACGTCATCATTGATGAAGTATTGCAGGCCAAGACGCCACACGACTGCAGTATCGTCAGTATCACCCGTCAAAGGTGATGCTGTGATGCTCTGGCCGGCGAATGGACCAACCGCGCCGGGCGTGATGCTGCGCGAGAGGCTGGCCGAAATGTCTGAGTTCAGTACGCGTAAGCCGCCAATCGCGGTCAGCTTGTCAGTCAGCGCGTACTCGGCCTGGCCAAACAGCGCCATGTTGGTTTCTTCAACTGTCGAGATAAGGTCCGTGCCCAACAGAAGACCGGGCGGCAGCGCGCCGAGCAGATTGAGGCCTGCCGTGCCGGACTGGGTATTGGTCTGATCAATTTCCTGATGGAAATAATAGGCGCCAACCGTGTATGTCAGGGCCTGGTCGCGCGGCGATACAAGCCGGAATTCCTGACTGAACTGGTTCTGGTCCAAGTCGGCATTGTTCACGGCAAGGAATGGCAGTGGGATCAGATCCGCGTCGTTATTGTCAAAGCTTTTCCATTCACGAATCGATGTCAGCGAGACAAGGTCAAAATCGCCAAACTGCTTGTTGGCTTCAGCATATACGCCATACGATTCCATCTCCGATTCGAAGGTACCGTTGGACGCGATTTGCTTGTTGTCCGGGCCGGGCTTGATGCCAACGGACGCAGAGACCGGGCCGATGACCTGAACGCCAAACCCCAGCAATCCTGTGCCGGGTCCTGGTGACGATACGGAGCGCAGCGTCAACGCGCCTGCTGACTGGTCACGTTTGGAATAGTCCGCGCCGAGCGTCAGGTCGAATGTGTCGGAGGAATCGAATTTGAGCTTCCCGCGGACGCCGAACTCATTGCGTTCGTTGACGTCGCTCTGCGGCGCGGCCGGGTTGATATTCGTTATATAGCCGTCGCGCGTGTTGTTGTATCCGCTCAGTCGCCCCTTCACACCATCGGTGATCGGGCCGGAAATGGCAGCAGACACCGATGTTTCGTTGAACGAACCATATGAAGCGTCGAATTCGGCAGCAAACTCGTCTGTAGGCTGTTTGGTGACAATCGAGATGACACCGGCAGAGGCGTTCTTCCCGAACAAGGTTCCTTGTGGTCCGCGAAGGACCTCGACGCGTTCGACATCAGAAAAATCTAAGATGCCCGCACCTTCGCGTCCAAGCACCACGCCATCGACCGCGATCGCAACGCTGCCCTCAATACCGATATTGAACAGGCTGGTACCAATTCCGCGAATGGTAGACGCCGATTGACGCGCGTTCAGGCCGGCATTGAAGCTCAGGCCCGGGGCTATGTATTGCAGCTGGTCAAAACTGTCGATCTGGCGCTCATCAAGCGCGTCCCCATCGATCGCCGTCACGGAAATCGGCACAACCTGCAGGTTCTGTTCGACACGCTGGGCGGTGATGGTCACGATGTTGAGCCGACGGTCGTCCTGTGACGACTCCTGCTCTTGCGCACCCACTGAAGGCGCCAGGCTCGCAAACGCCATAACAGCGATGGTCGCGCCTGAAAGAAGGCGGTTCTGCATTTTCGATTCCTCCCGAATGAGCCAGCTCACAATAGCTGGTTCTATTATCCAATCGGATAATATATTCGAAGACCCCCGTGTCAATCCATTATCCGAACGGATAACGGGTGAATTTATCCTTCTCAGCTGAGCCTTGGAGTTTTCGCCGCGTTTACAACGGAGTGATTGAAGAAGAGCTCGATGATCGCGTCAGCGTGGGCTTCAATCACCTTCGGGTCGGAGGTGTCGATCCCGTAAATCAGCTTCACCTCATGCCCAAGCATGAACAGGTACTGCGACACGGCGACAATAATGTACGTCATCGAATGGCGGGAAATATTAGGGTAGAGACCGTTTTTTACATTCTTGTCGTACAGCCATGTGCGGCTGTCATGATCTGGCTTGATGAAATTGTCGACCGCCCACCTGAGACGGTCAGAATCGCGAATGGATTCCTGCACCATGATTCGGGCATGCTCGGGATGGCGGGCACAATAGGCAACGTATCGGCGTATCCATGACTTGAGCTGCTCAAAGGCAGGCAGTTTGTCGTCACCTTCCGGGGGCGAGATTTCGTCATGCATCCGGATGAACAGGAATTCGACCGCAGACTTCCAGAGATTATCCTTATCGCCGAAATGATACTTGATGAGACCATGATTGACGCCAGCGGCCGCCGCAATGTCTCGGACAGTCGCGCCTTCAAACCCGCGCTCGGCGAAAGCCTCGAGCGCACACTCGAGTATACGCGCGCGCGTGCGGGCCTTTTGCTCAGCACGCGTTTCAGTTTTCTCGATCTTTTGAGCCAGCACCAATTTCTTTGTTTTGCCCATTCCGGAACCTTTTCATTACCTGTTTTGGATAATGAAATCCATTGAACCTGCCGATCCGTCAAGGCGTATCGTTCGTTTGGGGAACCAGGCTCCGCTTCCGGTTTCGCCAGTCAATCGCCCGAACCAGCCGCGCATGAAGGGGCTTGTCGACCGGATAAAACGCTATCAATGCCGCAGCACAAAAACTGCACGCAAACGGCACCAGCGTGCTGAGCAGACGCAAGCCCTGCACGGTGTCAGGCGCCTGCGCTTCGTTCGCCACGTAGCCAATCGCTTCGAGCAGGAATCCCAGCAATCCAATACCCAGGCCGGTCGCCGCTTTCAGCGCAAGCTGGTTCAGGCCGAACACAAGCCCTTCATCCCTGACACCTGATCGAAATTGCCCGTATTCGACCGTGTCGGGCAGCATCGACCAGAACGTCACCGCGAAGGCTGCGTTGCCAATACCCAGCATCACAAGCAGCACAAGGAATGGCCCAACGGTCGCGGGCGGCGCCGCGAAGAGCACCAATTGGGCCGTCATTCCTAAACCAGCTCCCAAGAGCCAGACCATTCGCTTCGAGAGCCAGCGCGAAGCAGCCATCCAGATCGGCACGCCCAGTGTGACTGACGCAGTCAAGGTGATCAGCGCGAGCGTGACGCTGATATCCAGGCCGGCGACGTAGAGAACATAATAGACCAGCGCTTTGCCGAAAATCGCGCCCCCCATTCCGCCAAGAACAATGGCTGAGGTCAGCAGCAGCAGGGCACGGTTCCGGGAAAGAAACCGCCACAGGTCGGACGGCGCAGATCGAAAACCGGGAGTGAGCTCCACACGCTCACGGGTCGCCTTGAACGTCGTCATGAACAGCGCCGTTGCGACCACCGCAAAGACAACGCTCACATAGAAAAACCCCACTTTCAGGTCTCCCCCGCCAAATCTGGCGGCGAAGGGCAGCATCACGAACACGGTGAACAGTCCGCCGGTTGCCGCAAACAGGATCCGGACACCGGCCAGCGCGCCGCGCTCACCACTATCCTGCGTAATCTTGGCCGACATGGCGCTGTAGGGCACTGACACCACGGTATAGCAGGTGCGAAACAGGATGTGGGCCGCCGCGGAAACCGCAACGATGGCACTCGGAAACAGCAATGGCGCGGCAAACATCAAGACAAAGCTCAAGGCGAGCGGAATTGCCCCGAAAAGGATGTAGGGTCTGTAGCTGCCGAAGCGGCTCCGGGTTCGGCTCGCAATCATTCCCATCGCCGGGTCCGTCACGGCATCCCAGAACAAGGGGATCGCAAAGATGAGGCCCGCAACGGCCGGGCGTATGCCCAGCACATCCGTATAGTAGTAGAGGAGGAAGAGGTTAAGCCCGGTATAGTAAAGGTTGAACCCGAAATCCGCGACGCCAAACCCGACGCGCTGGCCAACTCCCAGGCGGACTTTCGACGCCAAACTATTCTCGCTCATTCGCTTCAGCCCGGATTTTGTTATCCGTTTGGACAATGAAAATCCGACGCTGTCAATCAACTCCGGCGCGTTTTCGCTGCAGGCGACAGGCAAGAACAGAACGCATACCCGTCTCGGTCGTACAGTTTCATCCTGGTGATGAATTGGCCAGACGCGGATCTTTGACCCGTCGGCGATGCTGTTCAAGACATGGCCCGCCAATTCGCCTGCTCAGGATGCGCGCTTTGATATGGCAGATGTGATGGCGCTGAAAATGCCGGACCCCGTGCGCAAGATCATTACCAATTTCGACCCCCCCCCCCACACACAGGATTGATCGGGTGCGATCCATCCACATATTTTATACGACACGATAGAATTTGTTCTTGTTTTGTTCTGATGCTTGTGGGCACATGAGAACCATGAGAACCGGACAGAAACTGACGCCCACAGGGCGTGTCACACTGCTGGATACGAGGCAGGCTGCCGAGCGCCTTGAACAGCGCGGGCGCGGGGCCGCATCCAATCAGACCGGACGCTACGAACCCGCGACACGGCACGCCTTCGATGATGGCTGGGACGGGCTGGAAGCGCCGCCGTCACGCCCCAAGACGGAGCTGACGAAAGAGACCGCCCGGACGATCATCACGTTCAACAAGTCGCCCGACATCTCGTTTGACCGGTCGATCAATCCCTATCGCGGCTGCGAGCACGGCTGCATCTATTGTTTCGCCCGGCCCAGCCACGCCTATGGCGGACTTTCGGCGGGGCTCGATTTCGAAAGCAAGCTCTACATCAAGTCCAACGCGGTCGAACTTTTGCAACGCGAACTGTCACGTCCCGGCTATATGGCGCGCCCAATCGCGCTGGGCGTGAACACGGATGCCTACCAGCCGACTGATCGCGACACGGGCATCACGCGGGAATTGTTGAAAATCCTGGCCGCGCACAATCACCCGGTCAGCCTTTTGACCAAGTCCTCCCTGATCGAACGCGACATCGATATTATCGGCTCGATGGCCGAGAAGGGCCTCGCCAAGGTCGGCGTGTCGATCACGACGCTCGACCGTACACTCGCGCGGAAGATGGAACCACGGGCGGCGACCCCGGCAAGACGCCTTCAGACCATTCGCGCGCTGGCAGATGCCGGCATCCCGGTCACCGTCATGACGGCGCCGGTCATTCCTGGCCTGACCGACCATGAGATCGAATCCCTGCTTGACGCCGCCGCCGCGCATGGCGCCACTGGTGCAGGCTATGTGCTTCTTCGCCTGCCTTATGAGATCAAGGACCTCTTCCACGAATGGCTGGTCGCGCATGTGCCCGACCGGGCCGCGAAAGTGATCAACACGATCCGCGAAATGCGCCGCGGCCAGGATTATGACGCCCGCTGGTTCGAACGCGGAACCGGACGCGGCCCGATCGCGCAGATGATTGCCCAGCGCTTTGCGCGCGAAACGAAACGCCTTGGCCTCGATAATCCTCGTCCCGACTTGCGGACCGATCTTTTCCGACCGCTGGAAACACCGGAAGGCCAGTTATTGCTAGGTTTCTAACAGTCTATCCCCAGGAACCTCAAAAAAGCATCCACAGGGTTATCCACAGGCTTCCGAATCGGTTAGTTTCGTTTCCGAAACGAATTGGAGCGGCGAATGCGAGCGCGGGTAACCTTCTGGAAACCGGTGCCCCTCAGTGATTCGTTTTCACGAAACACGCGTTGCTTACACGGGGCTGGCAAAATGGAATTGAAAAGAAATACGATCATGCAGGGCGACTGCATCGATATCCTGCGGCGCCTGCCCGACCAGTCTGTCGATCTGGTTTTCGCTGATCCTCCTTACAATCTCCAGCTTGGCGGTGGGCTGACACGCCCGGACCAATCCGTCGTCGACGGCTGCAATGATGATTGGGACAAGTTCGACAGCTTCGACGCCTATGACCTGTTCACGCATGAATGGATGTCGGAATGCCGCCGCGTCCTGAAGGATGATGGCGCAATCTGGGTCATCGGCTCCTACCACAACATTTTCCGCGTCGGCACTGTGCTGCAGGATCAGGGCTTCTGGATCCAGAATGATGTGATCTGGCTGAAATCGAACCCGATGCCGAATTTCAAGGGTACCCGCTTCCAGAACGCGCATGAAACGCTGATCTGGGCCGGCAAGTCCGAAGCTTCGCGGGTCACGTTCAATTATGACGCCCTGAAAGTCTTCAACGAAGACAAGCAGATGCGCTCCGACTGGATCATCCCGCTCTGCACCGGCGGTGAACGCCTGAAGGACGCGTCCGGCAAGAAGGCCCACCCAACGCAAAAACCGGAAAGCCTGCTCTCGCGCGTGCTGCTGGCCACCACCAATCCCGGCGACGTGGTGCTCGACCCGTTCTCCGGCACCGGCACGACAGCTGCGGCGGCCCGGCGCCTGGGCCGCGACTTTGTCGGCATCGAACGCGATCCTGAATATGTCCGCCTGTCCCGCGCCCGCATTGCCGCCATCACGCCGATTGAAGGCGAGATGCTGGAAACCGAGCGCAGCAAGAAATCCCTGCCCCGCGTTCCGTTTGGCGCGCTCATCGACAATGGCTGGCTGAAGCCCGGCGACCGGCTGTTCTCACCGCAGCGCCGTTTCCAGGCCCGCATCCGCGTCGACGGCTCACTGACCACCGGCGCAGTATCGGGCTCTATCCACCGCCTCGGCGCCCATGTCCAGCAGGCACCGGCCTGCAATGGCTGGACCTATTGGCACTTCGAGACCGACAAGCACGACCTGGCGCCCATCGACCTGCTGCGCCGCCGCTATCGCGACGAGATGGGCCTCAACTAGGCGTCCGTCGTTGCAAGGCGAAACGCCTTGGCAAAGACCGTCGGCAATCCTTCAACGTCCCGGATGGGTGTCCACACCCCGTCCGGGCGTTTTCCGCTCAGGGCCGCGCGCTTCACGCTCAGCGTCAACGCAAAGTGCGTGAACACGTGACGGACGTCGCCGACCGCCTGCCAGTCGGCCTCGGCCGGCGGAGCCTCATCGGGGATTCCTGTCTTGGGCCAATCAGTACTCGGCAGCGCCAGCATCCCGCCGAGCAAGCCCTTGTCAGGGCGTCGCACAAGCAGGACCTCGTCGCCGTCTACCAGGACATAGGCACACCCTTGCCTCCCCCCTACCACCCGCTTGGCAGGCTTCATCGGATACCGTTCCGGCACCCCTTCCGCATGCCCCGCGCACAGGTCTGACAGGGGGCAAAGGAGGCAATTCGGCCGGGTCGGCGTGCAGATCGTCGCGCCAATATCCATCAGCGCCTCGGCAAATTCCCCTGGCCTTTCCTCGGGCACAAGTGCACGAACCGCCGCCGCAATCACCTTCTTTTCCGCCTGCCATTCGCCCTTCAGCGCCAGCAGGCGCGCAAACACGCGATCCACATTGCCGTCTACAGCTGCGGCCTGCTGATCGAAGGCAATCGCCGCGATTGCACCAGCCGTATAGGGGCCAATCCCGGGCAGTTTCACGAGCTCCGCTTCGGTCTCCGGAAAGCCGCCCAGCGCCACCACTTCGCGCGCGCATTTCAATAGGTTGCGCGCCCGCGCGTAGTAACCAAGCCCCGCCCAGGCCGCCATCACCTCCTCATCACGAGAATTTGCAAGCGCCCCCACATCCGGCCAGCGCTGCGTGAATGTATGAAAATACGGCGTCCCGTGCGGGATCGTCGTCTGCTGAAGCATGATCTCGGATAGCCATATCCTGTAAGGATCAGGGCGTTTTCCGACGGCGCGATCAGCCGGTGAAACGCGCCATGGCAAGTCGCGCGCATGGCGGTCATACCAGGCCAGTAACCGGATCTGGAGATCGTCGAATTTCACCTTGCCGGGCACGCGTGTCTTTTCCTCGCCATCAAGCCGTGCTTGTCTTGGGGAATGGTCACAAGATCAACCCTCGACCCGATTGAAGAGGCACGCGCGCGCGTGCGACTGCGTTACCAGCGGGCGCGAAAGGTGCATCCGGGCATCCCGCAAATCGGCCTCGCTGCCGAACGGCTTGGTCGCAAGGTTGGCGCGAAGAAGCTGCCCGCTGTGCAGTTGCTGCAGCGGCGCTGGCGGGAAATCGTCGGCGAAAAGCTCTATCCCTTCTGCCGGCCCGAGAAGATCACCGGCGGCAAGGATGGCCGGGTTCTGACATTACGGGTCATCCCGCAGGCCGCGCCCATCGTGCAGCACCAGGTCGAGACGATCCGCCAGCGCGTGTCCGTCTCGGCTGGCGGCGACATCATTGCCATCAAGATCGTCCAGGGCGCGCTAAATACCAGCGAACCGACCAAGCCGCGGCGCAAGGCGCCTCCCCTCACGGCTGCCCAGCGGCGGCAACTGGAAGAAAGCGTTTCCAGTATCGAAAATTCGGCCCTGCGCGCAGCGATTGTTGCGCTCGGCGCAGCTGTGCTAACAGCAGACGACTCGCCTACTTCGCCCGTATTGGACGCTGGTCCGATCAAATAGTCCCTATCCTTGAAGGCTCTTGCCCATGGCTCTCGTTTCCCGACCCTCTGCCCTCGTCGCGGTCCTCGCACTGGTGATCGCCGCCTGCGGCAATGCGACGGGCGATGATACCACGCCTGCCCCGGCTGAAGTCACGGCACCTGCCGTCCTCGGCCATGTCAAAGGAGTTGAAGACGCGCCACTGACGATCATAGAGTACGCCTCGCCGACCTGCTCGCACTGCAAGGATTTCCACGACAACATCATGCCAACCCTCGAAGAGAAATTCATCTCGACAGGCAAAGTGACGTTCATCTTCCGGGAATTCCCGCTGAACGATCTCGACGTCGCGGCTTATGCGATTGCGAACTGCGCTGGTGAGGACAAGTTCTTCGACGTGCTGGATGACTTGTTCGAACACCAGTCAGATATCTTCGCCGCCTCCAAGACCGGAAAGATCAAGGACGTCTTCATCGAAATCGCGGCCCGGCACGGCATCGCCGATACCAAGGCCTTGGATGCCTGCATCGCCAACCGGTCGATTCGCCAGCGCATAGCAGACACGATGATGACGGGCGACGCACTCGGTGTAAAAGCCACGCCGACATTCATCGTCAACGGTAAGGTCAAGCCTGCCGATGACGACGTGCGCAGCCCCGAAGCCTTTGAAGCGTATCTGAACGGAGAACTGCAAAAGATTGCGGAATAGACCGCCACTCACCGGATTAACGATTTGGCAACCAAGACGACTCAATTCTTAACGCGAAGGTTATGATGATGGAACGCATCTCCAGACGAACTGCTTTGGCCGCCGTTTCGGCGCTGGCGTTGGTTGCCTGTGGCAATAATGAAAATGAAAGCAGCGCAGCGTCCGGCAAGGGTCGAGCCGACCCGGCCGCCTTCGGTCATGTCATCGGTTCCGCAGACGCACCGGTCACCGTCATCGAATATGCATCACCCACCTGCCCCGCCTGCAAATACTTCCACGATACGGTCCTGCCCGTGATTAAAGAAAAATACGTCTCGACGGGCAAAGTACGCTTCATCTACCGTGAATACCCCGTCCACGACATCGACGTTCCGGTCTATGCGATGGCGCTGTGCACTGGCGACGCCAACTTTTTCAATGTGATGGACGATTTGTTCGAGCATCAGTCCGGCATCACGGATGCTGCGAGCAATGGTGTCTTGAGAGCCGCGCTCTTCGCCATCGGTCAACGCCACGGCATAACCGACGAAGCCACTTTTGACGCCTGCATGGCAGACGAGACGATCCGGCAACGCCTGAAGGCGACCTATGACGAAGCCCAGAAAGACGGTGTCGATAGTACGCCGACCTTCATCTTCAACGGTGAAATGTTTCGGTTTGAAGGCGATATCCGCGATGTCGAGGGCTTCTCAGCAAAGCTCGACACGCTTCTCGCCAACACGGCAGGACAATAAGCATATGAGGCTGGCATGCAGATAACAGAACTCCGCATCGCTGGCTTCAAGTCGTTTGTCGACCCGCAAACCATTCCCGTGGAACCGGGCCTCACGGGCATCGTAGGCCCGAACGGCTGCGGCAAGTCAAACCTGCTCGAAGCGCTGCGCTGGGCCATGGGCGCAAGCTCGGCCAAGGCGATGCGCGGCGGCGAGATGGACGACCTGATCTTCTCGGGCGCCCAGGGCCGGCCCGCGCGTGAAACCGCTGAAGTGACGCTGGTACTGGACAATTCCCAACGCACGGCGCCGCCGGAATTCAACTCGTCCGACACGCTGGAAATCGTGCGCAAGCTGCGGCGCGGCGCGGGCACATCCTATAAACTCAACGGTCGAACCGTTCGCGGCAAGGACATCCAGCTCCTGTTCGCCGACGCATCGACGGGCGCCAATTCCCCTGCCCTCGTGCGTCAGGGCCAGATTTCGGAACTCATCGGCTCGAAGCCGCAGAACCGCCGCCGCATTCTTGAAGAAGCCGCCGGCATCGCAGGCCTGAATACGCGCCGCCATGAGGCGGAACTGAAACTCAACGGCGCCGAGACCAATCTAGAACGCCTCACGGAAGTGTCCGCCGAGGTCGAGCGCCAGCTCGCCAGCCTCAAGCGTCAGGCCGGCAAGGCGCGCAAGTACCGCCGCCTGTCTGACGAGATCCAGGCGCTCGACGCCCTCGTCGCGCACCTGCGCTGGAGCGAAGCCAAACTCGCCTGCGACATTGCCCGCGAAAAACTGGAAGAGACACGCCGCGCCGTTGAAGACCTGACACGTCAGGATGCGGTCTGCGAACGCCAGCGCATCGAAGCCGGCGAAGGCCTCGGGCCGCTTCGCGAAGCTGAGAGCGTTGCGTCCGCCAAGCTCGGCCAGGCCCGCATCGCCCTTGCGCGGCTTGAAACCGAACGCAAGGTTGCCGCGGACGCACATGCGCGCCTTGAAGCAGAAGCCGCTCGCCTCATCGAAGACCTTGAGCGCGAACAGGCCGCCAAGAGCGAAGCCGAAGCGGCGACAGAGAACGCCCGCCATGAATTGTCGGCTTTGCCGGTCATGGATGAAGCGCGCAACGATGAAATCGAAGCGGAAATCCGCGCCTCGCTGGAAGCCGCACGCAATCGCCTGTCTGCCGCTGAAGAAGCAGCCGACGCAGCGCAGGAACAGCTCTCCGAAGTGCGCGCTCGCCGCAAGGCATCTGAAGAGAATGTCGGCGCCCAGACCCGCCGCCGCGACCAGATCACCACTGAGATCAATCGCCTGACCAGTGACATGGCGGGCCTTGAAGATGCCGTCTCCCTCGTTCGCAAGCTGAAAGATGCCAAGGATGCCGAGGAACAGGCCGAAACCGCGCTACACGAGGCTGAGCACGCCGTCGAAGCCGCCGAGGCAAAGCTAAACACAGCCCGCAAAGCTGAAACGCTTGCCCAGCCACCCCGCGACGCCTTCGACAAGGACGTGCGCGCGCTCGAAGGCGAAATTGCCGGCCTGCAAAAACTGCTCCACAAGCCCGATGGACCAAGCGCCCCGCCGGTCGTCGACCGGATCCGCACGAAAGACGGCTTTGAGAAGGCTGTGGCCGCTGCTCTGGGTGACGATATCGAGGCACCAACCGACCGGAATGCGGCGATGTTCTGGAGCGGCGCAGCCGCCGCAAGCCAGGCCTTGCCAAATGGCGCGACGGCCCTGAACACATACGTCGATGCGCCCGACGAACTGGCCGCGCGACTTTCCCAGTGCGGCGTCGTTGATCATGCCGAAGGTGCCCGCCTCATGGCTGACCTTAAGCCGGGCCAGCGCCTTGTGTCGCGCGAAGGCCATCTTTGGCGCTGGGACGGGTTCACCCGAACACCAGATGCGCCGGTAAGTGCTGCGGCCCGCCTCGAACAACAGGCCCGTCTGGAAGCCGCATTGAAAGAGATCGCGCCGCTGCAGGCGCAGCTTGAACGCTGCACGGCCGCACTGACAGAGGCCCGCGATGCCCGACTCGGTGCTGAAGAATCGCTGCGAGGCCTTCGCCAGACCATCGCGCCGGCCCAACGTGCCCTGAGCGAGGCACGTACGCGCGTGACAGAAGCGTCGCAAGCGTCCGAACGCGCTGCGATGAAGCGCGACACGACGGGCGAAGCCCTTGCCCGCGCCAACGCAGATCTCGCCGTCGTGAAAGAAGCCCTTTCGCTGATGTCACCGCAATCATCGGCAGATGAAGAATCGCGCCTTGAATCAACTCTGACACAGGCGCGTATCCGGGTGACCGAAGCGCGTGACGATGAAATCGAATCCCGTGGCCGGCTGACAGATATTACCCGTGGCCGCGAACAAGCCGCCGCGCGCCGCGCCGGTCTTGAGCGTGACGTCGAGACATGGTCTGCCCGTACGATATCTGCCAGCGAGCGTGTCCAGCGCCTGCTGGAGCGTCGCGCGACCGCGGCCGCAGAAGCGATTGCCGCGAAATCCCGTCCCGAGGAACTCGCGTCCGAAATCGAAACCATGTCTGCGGATGTTGAATGTCGTGAAGACGAGCGCAAACGGATTGCGGACCAGCTATCGGAGAAAGAAACCGCCGTTCGGGAATCCGAAACGGCGGCACGCCAGGCGGCGATTGCCGCATCCGAGGCGCGCGAGAGCTTCGCCGGATGGAAAGTCAAACTCGAGACAGCCGAAGCCCGGCTTGAGGAAAGCGTCGAGATCGCGCGCAACACGTTCCAGCGCACGCCTGAGGGCCTGCTGGCGATCGCCGAGGCCGGTCTTGATGAGACCGAGATGGGCGAATTCACGCCGCGCGATGCTGAACGCAAGGTCGAGGACCTGCGCCGCGATCGCGACCAGTTGGGCGGGGTAAATATGAACGCCGAGGAAGAAGCTGAGGAACTCGAAGAGCGCCTGGGTAGCCAGGTCAACGAGAAAGAAGACCTGACGGCGGCCATCGCCAAGCTGCGCGAGGGCGTCGATGCGCTCAATGCGGAAGGTCGCGAACGCCTGCTGGCGGCATTCGAGACCGTCAACGAGCACTTCAAGGCATTGTTCACCGCCCTGTTTCAGGGCGGCCAGGCTGAACTCCGCCTCGTCGATGCCGACGACCCGCTAAACGCGGGGCTCGAAATCTACGCCCAGCCTCCAGGCAAGAAGCTCGGCACGCTGGCCCTGATGTCAGGCGGCGAACAGGCCCTGACGGCAGCGGCGCTGATCTTCGCGGTGTTCCTGTCACGCCCGGCACCGATCTGCGTGCTCGACGAGGTCGACGCACCGCTCGACGATGCCAATGTCGATCGGTTCTGCAACATGCTGAATGAGATGCGCCAACGCACCGACACGCGTTTCGTGATAATTACCCATAACCCGGTGACGATGAGCCGGATGGACCGGCTTTTTGGCGTCACGATGCGCGAAAAAGGCGTTTCAAAACTGGTTTCTGTCGACCTCGAAGCCGCAGAACAGCTTGTTGCGGCGGAGTAGCGCAGACGCTCAGCCGGGAATTTCAATAAAAACAAGGTATTAAGTTTCTGCAATGGCGGTTGACTTGGGTCCCACCCCCTCATAGTTTGCGCCGAAATCCGGGGGTATCCTCGTCGGCAGGGAATCGCGGCTGCGGAGCGCTTTAAAATATGTCCAGTGAAGGTCCAGACGGCCTTGGTGATGAGATCGCCAGGGCAAGAGCGGCCCGGGCTGAACGTGAAGCGGTGAAGCAGAGAGCGACCAGAGCAGACGACGGAAGCATTTCGGCTGGGGCCTATGCCCTGCGATACGGTGCAGAATTTGGCACCTCCGTCTTTGTCGGTGGCTTTATTGGCTACTGGATCGACGTGTTCGCAGGAACGAAGCCCTGGGGCTTGCTGATCATGGGAGCTTTTGGCTTCGCGGCGGGCACACGGGCCATTATACGCGCCTATAAAGAGCTGAATGCTCAGGCGCTGAAACAGACACAGGAGCCACAGGCTCCGGAAGACGGGAATTAGGACGGATGAACCTGTTTATGCCAAGCGTTGCGCTGGATCCCATCCACCAGTTCAAGATCACCAAATGGCTCGACTTCAATGTCGGCGGCATTGACCTGTCATTCACGAACGCGTCCGGCTTCATGGCGTTCGGCGTCATCCTGACAATCGCATTCTTCGGCTTTGCCGCGTCGAAGGGCCAACTCGTGCCATCGCGCCTGCAGTCGCTGGCCGAGATCGGCTATGGCTTCGTCGCCGATATGGTCCGGGGCGCCGCTGGCGAGGAAGGCCTGAAATTCTTCCCCTTCGTCTTCACACTCTTCTTCTTCATCTTCTTCGCCAACATGATCGGCATGGTGCCCTACGCGTTCACCACGACCAGCCACATCATCGTGACGGCGGCCCTTGCCCTGCTCGTGATCTCGATCGTGATCGGCTACGGTTTCTACAAGAACGGCTTCAAGTTCCTGAAACTTTTCGCTCCTTCCGGCGCGCCCTTCATCATCTACTTCCTTCTGGTGCCTATCGAGATCATTTCGTTTTTTGCCCGTCCGCTGACCCTGTCGCTGCGTTTGTTCGCCAATATGCTGGCGGGACACATCATGCTGAAGCTTTTTGCCGGATTCACCGTGGGGCTGATTTCCGCTGGCGGCGCATATGTCGTGATCGCGCCTTTCGCGTTTGCCATGGGCGTCGCCCTGAATGCGCTGGAACTGCTCGTCGCTGGCCTGCAGGCCTACGTCTTCGCCATCCTGACATGCGTTTACCTCAAGGATGCGCTTCACCCAGCGCACTAGGAACCTCTTCGCCGGTGCGGCCACGTGGCCACACCAAACAGCTTGACGCCGCAGACGGAACACGCTTCACGAGCGGCACTTTGTAGAACCACAGCATTCCCATAAGGAGATCCCCATGGAAGGCGATATCACCCTCGGCCTTAAATACGTTGGCGCAGGCCTCGCAACGCTCGGCATGATCGGTGCCGCTATCGGTGTGGGCAACATCTTCGGCTCGTTCCTCGACGCCGCGATGCGCAATCCATCGGCTGCTCCGCAGCAGACCGGCAACCTCTTCATCGGTATGGCCCTTTCCGAAGCGCTCGGCATCCTGTCGTTCCTCGTCGCCATCCTGATCCTGTTCGTCGTCTAAGCTGACTTTGCTTTGGGGCTGGCGGCGCCGCCGCTGGCTCTCACGACTGGACACGAAACCGAGGACTTTTCGATGCTGATCGCATTGCTTGCAGAAACTGCGGCCCATGGGGCAGAACACGGCGCGGCTGGCAAACCGCCATTCCCGCCGTTCGAAACCTGGCACATGCCATCGCAGCTGTTCTGGCTGGCGGTGCTGTTCAGCATTCTTTACCTCACCATGTCGCGGGTGATCCTTCCGAAACTGTCGGATACGCTGGAAAAGCGTTCCGACCGGATCGCGTCTGACCTCGACCAGGCCGCGCGCCTGAACGACCAGGCAACGGAAGCCCAGCAGGCGCTTGAACTGCGCATCGCACAAGCCAAGTCCAAGGCGCGCGAAACGTCCGGCAAGGCTCGCGGCAAGATGGACGCAGAAATGGCGGCCGAAACGGCGCGCGTGGATGCGGAACTCGAGAAGAAACTGGCGGCCGCTGACACGCGTATCTCCAGCCTGCGCGCCGATGCGATGAAGAACGTCGAACAGATCGCAGTGGACGCGGCTGACGTAATTTTAGGTCGGTTCGGTGTGTCGGTTTCCAAGGCCGAACTGAAAAAAGCCGTTACCACGGCAATGGAGTAGCCCGATGCGGACGATGAAACACCTTCTCCCTTTGGGTACACTTTGCGCCATGACAGCGCTGCCGGCCTTTGCCGAAGCTGAAGGTCACGGCGAAGGCTTCATGGGTGGCCTGGCCTATTCGGCAAGCGACCCGGTCACCTTCGTTGCCTTCCTGGCGTTCGTCGTTTTCCTTCTGATTGCCGCCCGCATGGGCGCCTTCAAGACCGTGCTTGGCGGTCTCGACTCCCGATCCAGCGCGATCGCTGCCGAACTGGAAGACGCTCGCAGCCTGCGCGAACGCGCAGCCGAGGCGCTGGCTCATGCCGAACGCCGCCAACAGGACGCTGACAAGGAAGCCGAGGCCATGATCGATCAGGCCAAGGCAGACGCCAAGCAGATCATGGCAGAGGCCCGCAAGGACATTGCAGACCGTTTGGTGCGGCGTGAAGCGCTAGCTGAAGCCCGTATCGCCCGTGCTGAAGCCGAAGCCACCGAACAGGTGCGCCGCGCCGCTGCCGATGCCGCCATCTCTGCCGCCCGCCACATCCTCAGCGACGATACCGGTGTCGACCAATTCGAGGCCGCAGCGTGCGATATCGACCGCGCGCTGAGCTAGGCTTCAAATATACCGAACAAATGAAAAGCGCCGCCGGACTGCAATCCGGCGGCGCTTTTCATTTCGGGGACATCCAGACAGCTTATTCGCTCGTGTCGTTGATGATCGGTCCGGGCTGCAGCACTTCATTCATGAGAGACCGCGGGACCTGTCCAGACGGGCAGGTTGCAGCAACCTTCACGTCATTGCCGACAGCTGGCAACGTCGCACGCATCCCGGGCCCGATGGGTTGCGAGCGGAAAAACCAGGCAAGGACCAGCATGGCCAGGATGGCAAGGCAGATTGCGCCCATCGTCCCCCAACCGATACCAGTCTCCGCATCGGTTGCCGGTGCAGGTGCCACAGAGGGGCGCGCAGCAGCGGCGGCAATCGTCACGCCGGCAACCGAGCGATGCCCGTTTCCGTTCGAGGCCCCCTTCAGGGACGCCGCAGCGAGCGCAGCAGCGCTTTGTGCCGCCGGCGCAGGCGCAGGCTTCATGCCAAGGTCTTTTTCGCGCTGTGCCTTCGCATGGAGCGCCAGGGGGTCGCTGGGGTGCTCGGCCAACCAGTCGGCCCGTTCGTCTTCGTCCTTCGATCCAAAGCCCATCCATTCGCGCAGGTCGGAACGTCCATCCCGGCTGCCGAGTACTTCTATGGCCTGGTAGAAGCCCTCGGGCGTCTTGCGGGAGGTCATGCCCGCGATGGAAAAGCGTTTGGCGGTGCGGAACGGCTCATAGGGAATGGTTTTGTCGAGCGCGATCTGCACCAGCGTGCCCGGGCGGGAGTGCCCGACAGACGCGGCAGCCCTGACCCAGTCGCTCTTCACCGCGTTCTCAGACCACAGCACGAGCATGGATGTGGAGTTCGTCGCGTTGCGTGCGTCCTTTGCGTCGAAGGTCTCATCGACCTGCTTCTGGTTGAACCAGACCTTGAGCTTGAGGGCGCGAAGCCGCCGCGCGATCAGTTTCGCCGTGTCGCGATCTTCGTTCGCGGAAACCAGAAAGACGTCATATGCCATGGGGTCATTCCTGCAACTATTATGCCGAGAATAGCAATCCTCCCCTGCTTGGCCACCCAATTCCGCTCTCAGGCGACAAAACGGCCTGTTTTTATCAGCAAAATAGCGCTAAGGCCCCGCACAGACAGACAAGAAGAGGAGGCCGAAATGGGCTTCAAATGCGGAATTGTGGGCCTTCCCAATGTAGGCAAATCCACGCTTTTCAATGCGCTGACGCAGACGGCTGCTGCACAAGCGGCCAATTACCCGTTTTGCACCATCGAGCCCAATGTCGGTGAAGTGGCCGTGCCGGAGCCTCGATTGAACGAACTGGCCCGGGTTGCCGGCTCGAAAGAGATCATTCCGGCTCGGATGAACTTCGTGGACATTGCCGGCCTCGTCGAGGGCGCCTCCAAGGGCGAAGGTCTCGGCAACCAGTTCCTCGCCAATATCCGCGAGACGGACGCCATTATCTATGTCCTGCGCTGCTTCGAGAACGATGACATCACGCACGTGCGCGGCACGGTGGACCCGATCGCGGATTTCGAAGTGGTCGAGACCGAGCTGATGCTGGCCGACCTCGAAAGCCTTGAGAAGCGCAAGGCCGGTGTCGAGAAGAAAGCCAAGTCCGGCGACAAGGATGCCAAGGCCCAGGTCGCGCTGATCGACCTCGCCTTGGAGGAACTCAACGCAGGCCGCCCTGCCCGCAAGGCCAAGGTTTCGAAGGATGACCAGCGCGCCTGGAACATGCTGCAGCTGCTGACGTCCAAGCCCGTTCTCTTCGTCGCAAATGTCGACGAAGAAAGCGCCGCTACCGGCAACGCCCACTCGGTCCGCGTCATCGAGCGCGCCAAGGAAGAAGGCGCTGGTTGCGTCGTTTTCTCGGCCCAGATCGAAAGCGAACTCGCCATGCTCGACGAAGCAGATCGCGCCGAATATCTCGAAACGCTGGGCCTGGAAGAGCCGGGCCTGACGCGCCTCATCCATGCCGGGTACGACCTGCTCGAGCTGCAGACCTATTTTACCGTAGGCCCAAAGGAGGCCCGCGCTTGGACAATCCGGCGCGGCGCGACCGCGCCGAAGGCGGCCGGCGTCATCCATGGCGACTTTGAGAAGGGGTTCATTCGGGCCGAAACCATCGCATACCCGGATTTCATTGCCCATGGCGGCGAAGCGGGCGCCAAGGAAGCCGGCAAGATGCGCTCCGAAGGCAAGGAATACGTGGTCCAGGACGGCGACGTGCTCCACTTCCGTTTCAACGTCTAGGTCGCCTGTAGCCTCCGCCACCCTATATTCTCGTGAATTCGAGGTTCGATCGCCACGGTGTGGCTTTCGACGGGTGCCTGCGAGGCTGGGAGAGGCAGAAGCGTTGTGTTCGCAGCCGACGCCGGATCGGCCCCGGTCTCAGCTATCCTGAGTTTCACAGCACCGAGGGCTTGCGGTGCGGCGCCGGTTTCACTAGACGACTAGCTTCGTGCGGAGAGGTGGCCGAGTGGCTGAAGGCGCGCCCCTGCTAAGGGTGTATACGTTAACGCGTATCGAGGGTTCGAATCCCTTCCTCTCCGCCA
>NZ_JBDNGN010000039.1:0-3305 GCF_041689225.1 Hyphomonas sp.
AGCTGGATGATCTCGGGAGAGGTTTTGAAGTAGCGGAACGGGTTTTTCGACATGGGATGAGGCTACTCACCGAGATCGATCACCTCAAGGTCGTTTGAACTGATCATACCCCGACAGTACCGTCCTGGCAACACGCGCCTAGCTTCGCGTTCCGAAGACTACGATCTTGTTTTCCACGTCGTGCCCGATATCTGCGCGGCCCAGATATGGGATAGAATTGCGAACGCACCAGTACTCAGCGATTTCCGCTTCGGTCGCTTCGAAGTCGATGTCGTTTTCCGGAATGGCGCTGCAGCGCCCAAGCTGAATGCCTGCGACATTGCGCACATCGGGATTTGAGGTGATGTTGAACAGCATTCTGTCGAGGCTGTAGTGATACTCACCGACGTCTTCGAGCATCAGAACGTGGCCTGTAAGGTTCGGCACCCAGGGGGTGCCGACCAGATTCGCAAGTACGGTAATATTGAAGGCAGCGTACTGCCCGGGTGCCCGCGTCGATGGCTCAAGCGCGTCACTGTCATCGCGGCCGAGGAGATAGTCCAAGGCCCGCAGGATGGCCGCCTCGCCGCCAGGCCTGGTAATGTCTGCGGGCATGGGACCGTGCGCGACTGTGCCAATGGAGTCCCTGTACAGAGGCGCCAAGAGACTTCCGGTGTCGCTGTAGCCTAGAAAAGTCTTGCGTCGGGCCGCATGATCCAGGTCGTCAAAGGCGATATCCAAGAGACGACAAGATCCATACCCGCCACGCGCAAACCAGACGGCATCCAGTTCCGGATCATTCGCCATTTCAACGAAAGCCTCTGCGCGCGCCGAGTCTGGCCCGGCGAAGTGACCCGAGCGGAGGAAGCATTGGGGATGAAAGATCAGTTCAAGACGCTCGTTGCCATAGGTTTCGATGGCCACGGCCCTTACTTTGTCCTCGATATGTGCGTCGATTGCCCTGCCGGGCGCGACAACACCAATTCTCAATCTTCTTTGGGTCATTCCGTCCTCCAGAGCACGAGCTTACACATTTCGGCCAATCGCAGTTAGAATGAACTCCATGAAGAATCATAAACACTACTTCTTTTGCGGCATCGGTGGCAGCGGCATGCTGCCGCTGGCGCTGATCCTGCTGGACCAGGGAAACATTGTCGAAGGATCGGACCGTTCGCTCGATCAGGGCCGAACGCCCGAAAAGTTTGAATTCTTGCGAAGCCGGGGGATCAGATTACATCCTCAGGATGGCAGCGCGCTCGTCGGTCGCGACCAGATCGTCGTGGCTTCTGCCGCCATTGAAGACACCGTTCCCGACATGGCGGCTGCGATCAAAGTCGGCGCGACGCGCAAGAGCCGCGCGCAACTTCTTTCGGAACTCTTCAATGCGGCTGCTTGCAGTATCGGTGTGGCTGGAACCAGCGGAAAGTCGACGACCACTGGCATGATCAGCTGGATCCTGCACCAAGCGGGCAAGAGCCCGACTGTCATGAACGGCGCGGTGATGAAGAATTTCCAGACTCCGGATTCGCTGTTTGCAAGTTCACTGGTGGGAACGAGCGGCATTTTTGTGAGCGAGGTTGACGAGAGCGACGGGTCGATCGCGGCCTATCATCCGCGCGTAGCTATCGTGACCAATATCTCCCTCGATCACAAATCGATGGACGAACTTCGCGTTCTGTTTGGCGAATTTGTCGCCCGCGCGGAGACCGTGATCTTGAATCTCGACAATGACGAGACGAAGCAGATGGCGCAGGAATGCCCCCAGGCCGTTTCCTATAGCCTCGCACACGAGGCGGCCGACCTCTTTGCCAGCGACATTGAACCGGCCCCCACCCGTATCTCCTTCACGGTTTGCGATCACAGGACCGGCGAGGAAGTTGAAATCCGGCTGGCTACGCCTGGGCGGCACAATGTTTCAAATGCGCTTGCGGCAATCGCAGCGAGTATGGCCTGCGGTGTATCCCTGCAAGATACCGCTCAGGCATTGAATGCCTTCACGGGAATCCTGCGCCGGTTTGACATTGTCGGCACAGTGGATGGCATCACGATCATAGACGATTTCGGCCACAACCCCGACAAGATCGCAGCAACACTGCGGACAGTGAATCATTTTCCCGGACGCGTCCTTGTGATGTTCCAACCGCATGGCTTTGGCCCCCTGAACAAGATGCGGAAGGAATTCGCAGCCTGCTTTGCGGACAACCTGGGCGCCGAGGATATCTTGCTCATTCCCGAGCCGGTCTATTTTGGCGGCACCGTTGACAGGTCGGTTTCCAGCCAGGATCTGGCCAGCGATATCAATGCGCTGGACAGGCGTGCTGAAGCACTTGGCGACCGCGCGGCGTGCGGCGACCGCTTGCTGAAACTGGCGCGCCCTGGAGACCGCATCCTGGTGATGGGGGCACGCGACGATACGCTCACGCTTTTCGCCCGGAATGTTCTGGAAGAGCTGAAGAGCCGACGTCGATAGCGAGCCGGCCCCTGGTTTGGCATTGTCAAAGGAACCAATTCAGATCGTCTCTCCTTGCCCCGTCGCCCGAATTTCAGGCGAACAATGCTGTGGCGGATAGAGCGCGAAGGGGGGCAACAGGAAACGATCGGCGACCGCATGCTGGCAATCTCCTTGACAGTGTCGTTTACGCTGACAACCCCTATTTGAAAGGATGGTGTCAGACGAATTCGAACCAGTCTCCATTATTCGCGAAGGTGGTTGATGTGCCCCTAAGAATCTAGACGCCCGACGACTTCATTTTTCTGCCATTTCGAACTCTGCGGGTGACAGCATCCCGTTCTTAGCATGCCTTCGCTTTGGATTGCAGAACGGTGCGGTCAGTCTCGTGCGAACCAGTCTTCGTTTTTTGCGGGGCGGCAGGTGCTAGGCGACGAGAAGGTCGCGCCACTCGCGAAGCGCGGCGTCACTTTTTTGTTTGAACCGGATTCTGGTGCTGATGTGCCTTTCGAAGTTGAAGTGATTGTGTACTGACGAATGTATCGAAACGAACTTCTGCAAAATTCGCATGCGCCGGAGTCGAGACATCGCCCGCTCTCGCCTTCGGAACGGTAAGTGCGAATTCTCGGCCCGGTTATTGAGATGACGCCCAGTTTCCTGGCGGCGTTCATTCCCGATGACTTTCATGGCGGCCTGGTAAGAAGCACACTTGTCCGTCACGACGATGTGCGGGCGGCCATAGCGCTTCATTGCTTTTTTGAGGAATTTCAACGCAGCAGCCTTATCGCGCTTCTTCGTGACATAGGATTCCAGTACTTCACCCTCGTGATCGACAGCGCGCCATAAGTAGTGAGTCTTCCCACGGATCTTCACGAAG
>NZ_JBDNGN010000040.1:0-6423 GCF_041689225.1 Hyphomonas sp.
GGCCTGGCGCGTCATGTCGGTGCGCACGAAGAACAGGTCCAGCAGCGGTCCGGCCACGCCGGCCACCGTGTTCAGCGCCTGAACAACGAAGCCGGCGCCTTCGGCCTGGAACCGCTTCTGGATATCGAGATCGACGACCGACTTGGGCAGCCAGACCAGCAGCGTCGTCAGGCCGAGCATCAGATAGACCGTCTGGCGGTCCGGGCGCCAGCTGAGCGCGAAGAGCAGCCCGACCGCCGCCAACGAGCCCAACGCATAGCGGCGGAAGATCGGCCACTGGATATGCTTGCGCCAGAGATAGGCGCGATAGCCGTTCGAGATCATCTGGATCGATCCATGGATGATCATGGCCGTGGCCACGGGCACCAGCGTGGCCAGCACGCCCATGAAGATGATGCCGCCGGCCATGCCGAAAATGCCGGAAATGAATGTCGTGACGAGAACGGTTGCAAGAATGATCAGGGCGCTCGTCAGGGTCATGCGCGGCGGCCTAACGCAATTTGCATTACGGAACCAGACTCCGGCTTTGCCGCCAAGACAGTCGACGACCCAAGGCCCCGGATGATAAGACAATCCTCAAAGAACTCAGAAACTGGAAGATAGGAAGAGAGAAACACCATGCCCGATAGCCAACACGCCGCTGATTCCAGCGCCGATATGAATGACCTGCGGATGTCGGAGGCGGCGCGTCCGCTTTACGATCATGTCCGCAAGTTCATCAAGGAAACCGTCAATCCGATGAGCGAAGAGTTCCATCGCCTCGGCGAAGGCAAGAAGGACATCTGGTCCTATGCGCCGGGCCAGCTGGAATGCCTCGAAAAGGCCAAGGACGAAGCCAAGAAGCAGGGCCTCTGGAACTTCTTCCTGCCCGACGCTGAAACCGGCGAAGGCCTCAAGAACCTCGACTATGCCTATATCGCAGCCGAACTCGGTAAGAACCCGATGGCGTCCGAAACCATGAACTGCTCGGCGCCTGACACCGGCAACATGGAAGTGCTCGAGCGCGTCGGCACGCCGGCGCAAAAGGAAATTTGGCTGAAACCTCTGCTCGAAGGCAAGATCCGCTCAGCCTTCGCCATGACCGAGCCGGGCCTGCCATCGTCGGATGCCAAGAACGTCTCCATGAGCGCCGTTCTGGAAGGCGATGAATGGGTCCTCAATGGTGAGAAGTTCTACATCTCCGGCGCGGGCGACCCGCGCTGCAAAATCATGATCACTATGGTCAAGACCAGCCCGAACGCCGAGCCGCACAAGCAGCAAAGCCAGATCCTGGTGCCGCTGCCCTATCCCGGCGTCACGATTGTCGGCCCGATGCACGTCTTCGGCGATCCCGATGCGCCGCATGGCCACATGCACCTGCGCTTCGAGAATGTCCGCGTGCCAAAGGAAAATATGTTGCTCGGCGAAGGCCGCGGCTTCGAGATTTCGCAACTCCGCCTCGGCCCTGGCCGCATCCACCACTGCATGCGCTCCATCGGCCAGGCAGAACGTGCGCTCGACCTGATGGTCCGTCGCGGCATCAGCCGTGAAGCCTTCGGTCGGCCACTGGTCAAGCTCGGCGGCAATACCGAGATCATCTCGCGCGCCCGTATCGAGATCGAAGCCATGCGCATGATCGTGCTCAAGGCGGCCAAAGCCATGGACGTGCTGGGCAACAAGGAAGCGCGTGTCTGGATCTCGATGGCCAAGGCCATGATCCCGGAACGCGTCTGCCAGATTATCGACCAGGCGATCCAGATGTACGGCGCCGCCGGCGTGTCGCAATGGACGCCACTGGCCCAGATGTACACGAGCCAGCGTACGCTGCGCCTCGCTGACGGCCCGGACGAAGTGCACCACATGGTCATCGGCCGCGCCGAAATCCGCAAATATGAAGGCGGCGAGGAAGACCCGGCGCTCGCCTCCATCTGGCGCAAATAGACGCGGAAAAACGCTCAATAAAATATCGAAGGCGCGCAAGGCAACTTGCGCGCCTTTTTTCTTGTTTTTTCATATATTATAAGGGGTTTCCCGTATCGCGCGTCGCGAGGAATGCTGCAAAATATAGTCATATAATCTGCATGCGGCGGGCGGGAGTCCGGGCCGCATAGCGCCAGCAGATACGAGGAGAACAGCCCGTGAATTTTGACTATAGTCCGAAGACGAAGGAATATCTGGAGCGCGTGGGCGCGTTCATGGACACGCACGTGTTTCCGGCCGTGCCGGTCTACCAGGCCCAGCATGAAGCCGACCGCTGGGGTGTCATGCAGGTGCTTGAGGACCTGAAGGACAAGGCAAAGGCCGAGGGCCTGTGGAACCTTTTCCTGCCGCCGAACGCCGATCACGACACCGACGAATACCGGGGCGCGGGACTCTCCAATGCCGACTATGCGCCGCTGTCGGAAATGATGGGCCGCGTCAGCTTCGGCTCCGAAGTGTTCAACTGTTCGGCGCCCGATACCGGAAATATGGAAGTGCTGCACCGCTACGGCTCCGACGCGCAAAAGGAACAATGGCTGAGGCCCCTGATGAACGGCGACATCCGTTCCGCCTTCCTGATGACTGAGCCTTTGGTCGCCTCGTCCGATGCCACCAATATCGAAACCTCGATTGTCCGCGATGGCGATGACTATGTGATCAACGGGCGCAAATGGTGGTCGTCCGGCGCGGGCGATCCGCGCTGCCGCGTGGCCATCATCATGGGCAAGACAGATTTCGACGCGCCGCGCCATGCCCAGCAGAGCCAGGTCCTCGTGCCTATGGATGCGCCGGGCATGAAGACAATCCGCATGCTGCCCGTGTTCGGCTATGATGACAGCCCGCATGGCCACGCCGAAATGGTGATGGAGAATGTCCGCGTGCCAGTGGGCAACCTGATCCTCGGCGAAGGACGCGGCTTCGAAATTGCTCAGGGCCGCCTTGGCCCGGGCCGCATCCACCATTGCATGCGCACCATAGGCGCCGCTGAAGTTGCGCTGGAAAAAATGACCCGCCGCCTGCTCACCCGTCAGGCTTTCGGCAAGAGTCTCTACGAGCACTCGATCTGGGAACAGCGCCTCGGCGAGGCCCGCATCGAGATCGACATGTGCCGCCTGCTGACGCTGAAGGCCGCCTCGATGATGGACACGGTCGGCAACAAGGGCGCCGCCAACGAGATCGCCATGATCAAGGTTGCCGCGCCGCGCATGGCGCTCAAGATCATTGATGACGCGATCCAGGCCCATGGCGGCGGCGGGGTGACGTCGGATTTCGGCCTCGCCGAATCCTATGCCGGTATCCGCTCCCTGCGGCTCGCCGACGGGCCGGACGAAGTGCACCTGCGCGCTATCGCTCGCAACGAGTTGAAAAAGTACCGCGACAATCCTGACTATCCGACACACGATCCGAAGTCGGGCATTCACGACTTTGGATAGGACCGTGCGTCTGGCAGGCGTGGTGCGCGAGGGGCGAGGAAATATCCGGAATCGCGCCTAGAACGGTACGTTCGGATCGTCCTCGCCCTTGCCGCCGATCTCCAGACCGGCAAAGTCGAACACGCGAGGATCGTGCAAATGGCTTGGCCGCACGGTGGCGAGGGCATGGGCCATGACCTGTCTTACGCCGGGCTTCTTGCGTTCCCATTCGTCCAGCATCTGTTTCATCGCCACGCGCTGAAGCCCGTCCTGCGTGCCGCACAGGTTGCAGGGGATGATCGGGAATTTCATTGCCTGGGCAAACTTGGCCAGGTCGTCTTCCGTCGCCGTGATCAGCGGCCGCAGTACGAAACAGTCGCCCTCGTCATTCAGCAGCTTCGGCGGCATCGCGGCCATGCGTCCGCCATGCACGAAATTCATCATGAACGTCTCCAGCGCATCGTCGCGGTGATGGCCCAGCACGATCGCCTCGCAGCCTTCCTCGCGCGCGATGCGATAGAGAATGCCCCGGCGCAGGCGTGAGCACAGCGAGCAGTAGGTGCGCCCCGCCTCAACCTTATCGATCACGATGGAATAGGTGTCTTCCGTCTCGATCCGGTATGTGACGCCGGTCGTGTCCAGCCAGTCCGGCAGCACGTGTTTCGGGAAACCGGGCTGGCCCTGGTCCAGGTTGCACGCAATCAGGTCCACCGGCAGCGCGCCCTGCCAGGCCAGGTCCATCAGCACGGCCAGCAGGCCATAGGAATCCTTGCCGCCCGACAGGCAGACCAGCCATTTCGGGCGCGGTTTCTCACCGGCTTCCACCGCGCGCCGGTCGACCATCTGGAAATCGTCCACCGCCTTCAATGCGCCGCGCACCAGCCGCTTGCGCAGCTTCTTGAAGCTGACGCTGGATGGCGCATCCGCAAATAACGGGGGCGCGCGGGGAGACACAGTATCGGCCATGTCCGCTGCTTTGCCACGGGGCCGTCATAGGGCGCAAGCTGTTGATACGCGGGTGCTTGCCAAGACCTGAATCCGGAGACGATGCTGCGCGCGTCAAACGTCTCTCAGAAAGGCGCACGCCATGATCTGCCCGTCCTATGCTTTTCTTGCAGGCGTCGCGGCGGTCCTCGCCGCCTGCACGACCCCCGCGCCATCTTCCACACCTGATTCCAGATCAGCCACAGAGGGGCTGGCAATTCCAACGCCGGAGGAGCTATCGCGCATGGCGGAGATTGCCGCCAGGAATGCTGAAGTGGAGAAACCGGAAGCGATTGTCGACTGGCGCGCCGACGTTCCCACAACGGCGAGCGAAACGCTCGTCGGTGAATGGGACATGCGTGTCCTCAGCGCCTACGGGCACTTGCCGGAAACGCACAACAGGCTTTTCATCACCGCGATGCATGACGGCCTTGTCGAAGGTCATATTTGGGGCGGTGATGGCGACGGCGTGTTTGTGGATGGCCGGGTGCGTGAGGAAGACGGCAAGACCATTCTTGCCTTCAAGACGCCTCAGGCAGGTGCCGGTTGGTGGTCTCGCGTTAACGCCGAGGCACCCAGTTCAACAATTGGCTTGTGCGCGTGCCGTGCGAACGAGACTGATGATCTCGGTGCGTACCTGACATGGAAAAACTGGATGCTCCGTATTGTCGATACGCCCGAAGATTTCTGCCGGGATACCTAACGGTTCTTCAAAGACGGCACGATGACCACATCGTCCGGCGAAGAATTGCTTAAACAGACCTGGCGGCTGGAGACCGACGAGAAAGGCCAGCATACGCTTGTAAAGACCATTGTCTCGACAAATGGCCTGCCTGACTGTCAGGGAAATGTTGTCACGAAACCGGGGGACGTGAGCAGCACTGCAATCGTTTTTAGGAACGGCGGAGGCTGGATGGTATGCGCCGGGCCTGACCGCGGCATGTCTTGCTACGGAACGGTCAATCCATATTTGGTTCAGTCCAAAATGCGTGAAAGGTAGGCCAGCCGTTTCGGGCGTGGCTTTTCGTTGGACTCCCCTGCCCGCCGGTTGACCATGCCAGCCTCAAGCCACCACCTCACCACCCCCATGCCCCCTGCGCGCCACACCCCCCGCAAAAGGGGGAGAGCCATCTGATGGAGGGGGACTTATCCACCCCCTGCTTCATCCGGTATATAATGCGCCGCGATGCCCAGCTTCTCCCTCCTCACCCCCATGCCGGGCCTGCTCTGGTACCTGCTGCCCCTCTGGCCGCTGGTCGTCTGGCGCATCCAGCGCTTGAAGAAATGGTTCAAGGCGGCGGGTGGCCCCGGCTCCCAAATGCTATGGGGTGTGATGTGGAATGGCCGTGTCGTGGTGATCCAACTCTCGGATGACCTGACCGGGCCGCATCCGGGCATTTTCCGTGCACCTGTGTCGGATCGGCTGGCTTTCGCGCTGACAGGCGCCCCATCCCCGTGTCCCTGGCGAGCGCCAGGGCTGCGATTGCCCCGTACCAGGCCCAAGCGCAGGGCTGGTCCGGTTCGGCCCCATTCCCGACACCTGACCCATACTCCCACCGGAGCACACCCAGACCCCACACCCAAGCGCCCTCGCAGGCGTCACTGGCGTAGGTGAAAACCTCAGCCGAAGAACGGGATTCGGAACCAGCGCTTGATATTCCACCAGCGGCGCAGGCGCTTGTTGTTAGGCGCATCATCCTTGCCGCGCGGCACGAGAATGTCATTCATGCGGGGCTGGTAGTTGCGGATCAGGTCTTCTTCGACCCGGGCGCGATCATCGCCCTTCTTGATCACCAGCACATGGCGTTCGGTGGCGCCGCGCTTCCACCATGCTTCCCACCAGCGTTCATGGCCGATCAGGCGCGAGCGGAAATTGGTCGCCTTGCCGATATAGAGTGGGAAAAGGAAGAATACGAAGCGCCGCTGGACAAAGACATAGATGCCGCCGCCCTCGGGCAGGCCCTTGGGCGTCAGCGTGATCTTGAAGCGGTAAGGCCGGCCGGATTCGCCAAACCAAGTGTGCCAACCAAACAATATCCACATGCGATTCGTCTCCGTCCCCAAGGTA
>NZ_JBDNGN010000041.1:0-5084 GCF_041689225.1 Hyphomonas sp.
CAGATGCGGAAAGTGGATGGCTGGGAATCCTTGGCTCAGCCCATCGCCCCAATCAGCCTTGACCTCGCGGCCTGATCAGGCCCAAATCCCGATGCTCGGAGAACGTCGCTAGAGAATTTCCACCAGATTCGAGACACAACCCCTTCCAGCTCCTGTTTCCAGTCCCGCCCGGTGGACGACCACCATCGCTTTTCATCGTCAGTGAGGGGGCGCCGGACCTGCTTCTGCTTCTCGCGAAGTCGGAACTCGATAACCTCGCCCGAGAGCTCGACGGTCAATCGCCGCCGCTCGTCCTCTTTGACCTTTCCCCCGTTCCGCCCCAGCTCCTTGAAAAGCGTATCGAGGATGCGGTGGCGACGGCGATCCTGAGGCGTGAACTCGCTTGGACGAACCATACTGCGCATCCACGGATCGCGCTCGCGACGCGCCTCAACCTTCCTGCGCTCGTGATCATCAAGCCAACGGGCAATCACCGGGTGAGGTTTGGTCGGGTGCTGAGGCACAGTCAACGAGGACGCATTCTCTCGAGCTTCATCCAGTTGCTGCTGGGCTTTCGCAGGCAATGCGACGGGTGGTTCCGGGCGCGGCGTTGGCGAAATCACCACGGATGATGGTGTCGCTTCATCCGCTGGTGGAAGGCGGGAGATCGCGACGTCCTTGCCGGCGGCTTTCTTCGCCCACCAGCCGCGGGGTGGGTAAGGGACGTTCAACCTGGTGCATATTTTGGCCAGCCCACTGCCGCTGATGCCATACTCCGCCGCAAGGTGACTCATGGGCGATTGCCAGACCTGCCGATACAGTTCCTCGCGAGTGACTCTTACGGAGTGAGGAGATACCTGCGGATTGCTCATGTCGTTTTCGTTGTCGCGAGCGACCGGTGCGACCATTAGATACCGAACCCAGCCGGTTGAGTTCGACCGATCGCACCGACATCGTGCGCCACTGGACGCTTGGCGTCAGTGCAAAATGAGGTTCCAGCGCCGGTCCACTGACGCCGCTCCCTGCCTCCTATGTCGGGGGAGCCGGCCGCCGGGGCAGGATGAGCCAATTGGGCGCCTTAGTGACTACGGACCCCGCCCGATCCGCGTCGCCCGGCGCCAGCCATCAGGAGGACGGCCCGGCCAGCGCCTGCAAGCCGGCCTTAACTCCACACTGGGCACTTTTGAAGTCGCTCGGGCAGCAAAACTGGTCCGAGAACGAAGCTGACAGGGTCTGCATTTCGACGGGCATCAACCACACCGTTGCGCTCGCGGGGTGCGCTGAACCAAATGACTGCGATGAAAGCCGAGCGCGGCTGCTTCTCGAAGCGCCTTTGCGATATCTCAACGGGGCGATCGGCACTCTTGGAGGCGGCCAAGCTCGGCTGGGCGAGGGGTCCGTCTACCCACGACCAGGTCGGCACCCCAAAGCGGAAGATTGAAAAGCTGATTGAGACTGCGGACCCCGCCTGACCCGCGTCGCTCAGCATCAGCCATTGGTAGGCGGCCCGGGCCAACGCTCGCGGCTGGACCATGACTCCAAGCTGGACTGTCTTCAAGGCATACGGATGAAGCGACCAGTCTTCGGTGTGGCGATGCACTCACGGAACACCGCGCTGCAGGACGTTTGGCGTCAGTGCGAATTGTGGCTCCAGCGCCGGTCCACTGAAGTCGCTCCCTGCCTCCTACTAAGCAGGAGCCGGCCGTCGGGGCGGGATGAGCAACGGTGAGTTTAGCTTGTCGCACCTGATGGCGCCACTGCCGGCGGCGGGTAGCCTACGGTCTCCGCCCAGCCCGCGGCGCCCAGCACCAGTCATCAGGGGGCGGCCCGACTGGTGCCTGCGACGCCGCAGTTAGTCGGTGATCTTGCCTCAAGCAAATGACCTCGCCCCCCCGTTGGGAACGGGAGCGTCGCAGACGCAGCACCACCGCCCCGCAACAGGGGCCACAGAATAGGCAATGGCATCGGGCAAGTGGTCGGGGCCGATAATAACGGGTGGGGGCATGGCGCTACGCGACTGCGCTGTCGCGATCTACGCGGACACCGTCCTCCTCGAATATATCCATCAGCACCTCGGCGATATCCTCGGTCGTGCTGTTGTCGAAGTCACCATCTTTGATGCCCCGAACGAATTTGTAACTGAGCTTGAGCGCCAACCTGCCATCTCGCACTGAGCCGAAGGTCTCGCCCCTGGGCACCTGCCTGCCAAGTGCCCGCCAGCCTTGATAGACGGTCTTCAGGAGTTGCCGCTTCGTCAGCTTGCGGGCGCGCATCATTGCGCTGGCCATGGCGCCGTCAGATAGCCGCCACCGGAGTGGCACCCAGTTATCGAGAGAGCACGCAAACAACAAGGCCGCACCGGGGCCGTCGAGCGGGTCGTCGACATCGGTGTCCTCGGCGAGACGCCGGTCGAGCTCATCCTGCAGAATCAGAAGGTCTCGCGTCCTGCATGCCTCCTCGATGGCGTCGACGTGCTCCGGAAGCAACGGCCCGAGGAACTGGACGCCCTTGTCGAGATCGAGAACGATGTCGTCGGGATGCGGCAGTGGATCGGGCGGTGTCTCACCCTTGGCTTTGGCGTCGGCGATTTCCTTGCGCGTCCGGTCGCAGTAGAGGCGCCAGATCTTAATCTCCTCAGCGATGCTTTGGCGCCGATCACGCTCGGCAAGATCGTAGCGCTCGATGACGTGCTTCTGTGCAAGCGGGTTGCCCTTCATCGCCGTTAGGTACTGCTTCCGGGCGACGGCTTCGATCGCCGTGCTTTCGGTCGATCCGGACGCATCGGTGAGGGTGATGGAGCGGTCCGCCTCCTGAAGCAGCAGCTTGCTGGCAGATCGATCGGCGCCGGGGCCGAAGTCGTCCTTGCGCGGCCGTCCCTTGGGATTGCCCGATTGGCCCTTCTTGAACTGCGTGTGTTTTGGCGGCTTCTTGTAGCCCGTGTCATGGACCACGTCCCGCCGGAGCTCCTGCAGGGATTCCTCGGACAGGGTCGAACCTTCCTCCCGAGGGTCGAGGGGATCGTTCTGGTCCGCCTTGCTGTTGCTCATGCCGACCTCCGGCGCCTGGGGCTCCTGGTTTTCTCGGTACTGCTCGCGGCCTGCGGCTGGGTCGGCCATCGTGCGGCAGCGACGCTCTCGAACGTGCGACCATCGCCATCGAGAAGAGCCTGCTTTCCGGTGTAGGCCTCCCAGCGGCGGATGGTGGTGTCGCAGTAGAGGGGATCGTATTCCAGGAGCCGGGCCCGCCGGCCGCAGCTCTCGGCCGCGATCAGCGTCGTGCCCGACCCACCAAAGATGTCGAGCACGATCTCACCGCGCCGCGAGCAGTCCCGGATCGCATCGGCCACCAGCGCCACGGGCTTGACCGTCGGATGCATGGCGAGTTCGGCCTCGCGATCTTTGCCCAGACTGCTGATGCCGGCATAGTCCCAGACGTTGGTCCGGTAGCGCCCGGTCTCGCCCAACCCGAAGCTGTTGGTGTGCGGCGCGCTGCCGACCTTGTAGACGAAGACCAGTTCATGCTTGGAACGGTAGAACGAGCCCATGCCGCCGTTGGTCTTGTTCCAGACGCAGAGGTTCTTGTGCTCCGAGAAGACCTTCTCGCCGGCGTCCAGCAACTCGCGCATGTGACGCCAGTCCATGCAGACGTAGGCGATCGCCCCGTCCCTGGCGGCGGCCGCCGCGTTGGACAGCGTCTCGATGAGGAATGCTGTGAACTCATTCCGCGACATCTCGCCGGCGGCGAAGGCGAACTCCCGGTGGCGCACCGCACCCAGGCCCGAGACATGGCCGTCAATGCGCACGTTGTAAGGCGGGTCGGTGAAGATGAGGTCAACCTTCTCACCTCCGAGCAGCAGCGCAACGCATTGCGGCGACCTGGCATCACCACAAAGCAGTCGATGGCGACCCAGCTGCCAGAGATCACCAGCCAGAGAAACGGCCACAGGCTCAAGCTCTGGAACACGGTCAGCGGGGTCGTCCTTTGCCTCGGTCGAGGCTTGGCGGGCCTGGTCCAGGGTGAAGTCGATCTCAGCCAGAGAGAAGCCGGTCAGGGAGACATCGAAGTCGAGGTCGAGGAGCGCCTGCATCTCGATTGCCAGCATCTCGGTATCCCAGCCGGCATTGAGCGCAAGCTTGTTGTCAGCCAGCACATAGGCGCGTCGCTCCTCAGGCGTCATGTGGGAGAGCTTGAGCGTGGGCACCGTCTCGAGCCCCAGCTCCTTGGCTGCCAGGACGCGGCCGTGGCCGGCGATGATCTCACCCTCGTCGCTGACCAGGACCGGATTGGTGAAGCCAAAGCGCCGGATGCTGTCGGCAATCTGGCGCACCTGGCGTCGCGAGTGTCGGCGGGCGTTACCGGCATAGGACTTTAGCCCCGAGACCCGGCACATCTCAATGTTGGGAGTAGATAGGTGCATAAAAGTCGGTTCCCCTTCGTGATGGTTGCTCTCGTTCCATTGGGACCGAACCATCATCACGAACCTAGGGGCACGATCTGTGCTCTACAATCGGCAGGCAAACCATAAGATGAGAAGAACTCAAGCAATACTGATGATTTATAGGCGATTTGAACCCGGAGAATTATTTGAAGGCCGTTTGAAGGGTCATCGAAGGGGGTTTAAACGTTTGGACGTTCAAACGGCACATTTCCGGCCCTGAGAAAATATCGTGCGACGCCCTGAAATCCGGGTCGCGAGCCCGTCGGTGCTCAAAGTGCTGCCAAAACGACAATGCCGTCCTGCTTTCGCGCAACCTCATCCCACATCATTGAGGTCGGCTACTGGCAAACAGCGGCAGTTGCCCGTTTACGGGCAGTCCCGTCCCGGGTCATGACACCGCCGTCCCGGTAAACGACAAGGTCATCCCGCTTTACGGCAATGCTATCCCGCCAAAACGCAGCGTTTTGCGGCCAGATTTCCCTGCTTCTAAGCTGGGAGCCCGAACCTTGGACCGGTGATGAAACAACGAGGTCTGGGCTAACTTCCTGATATCAGAGGTATATTTCCGCAGCTTCGCCGAGAGAAGAGGGCGAAGTGGGAAACTTGAAATCTCAGAAAAACAGGGAACGAGCGGAGACTGGTTCGCAGTAGTTCCCCTGCACCACCA
>NZ_JBDNGN010000042.1:0-8733 GCF_041689225.1 Hyphomonas sp.
CTTCAGTGACTTGACCTCAGCCCTCAGCGACTCTACGAACGCACGCAAATCAGTGATGATGACGTCCTTGTCTTCCATCCACGCAATAGAAACAATTTGCTCGAATTGCGAACTACCAATTTACTGCCGTGAACGGTTACATTGCCGAAGCATTCGCAGTGGACACGGTTCGTCAACGGAGCCGAAACGCAAGCGGAACTCAAAGCATTGCGTCACAGTCTTTCGCGGGGGACACCCTTCGGCGATTCGGCATGGCAGCAGTCAACGGCCGTCCAACTCGGACTGGAGTCCTCGCTCCGACCACGCGGACGCCACAGAAAGCCGAAAAAGTAGAATGTCCCCTTTTTGCGTTCATGGGCAGGCTTCTTTTCGAGAATGGTGAACAACCCGCTTGGCGTGGGATGCGCGGAGACGCCCGTCGAAACCGGCGTATCGATCGCGAGCCGGTCGCCCGCGTAAACCCGAGCCCGTTGTTCGGCCTGTGAGATCTCGATTCGCGCATTGTCAGGGCTCAACTCGGTGTAGACCTGATCGTCGATGTAAGCTGACCCTTGGGCGGCGTTGATTTCGATGGCGCGAATATTCGGCGCGCCAGCAGCTGCCGCGCCCGGAAGACTTGGAGCGGGCGTGGGATTTGAGACGCAACCGGCGAGAAAGCGCATCGCCCTCGACCTCGATCGCTCAAGGCCAAATCGGGATTCAGCACGCCTTCCGCCCGACCGACCGAGGAGGAGGAGGCGGCGATTTCCAAAGTGCTTCCCCATGGGATCTACACGATTCCCGAGTGCACGATCGTGAACGAAATCGACCTCAGCCATGCCGTAGATATCGTTGAGCGTTTCGTGGTCGTCCCAGGTGTAAACGCTGGGGACGTTGCGATGCCCGTCGCTCAAACGAACCGGATTCGGCGCCCCATCCGGTGGAGCGGCCAGCAGCTGCTGAGTGAACACCGCAAGGGCGAACGATGAGAAGATGCTGGGGTTCCCATCGGTAAAGTTTCCCTAGGAGTCTGTCGGACTTAGCGAGATTCAAAGAAGTTCTTAGGTCGAAATGGCCAGTTAAGCCCTCACAGGTAAAGTATTCTTTCCACGAAAGATGTTGGTTCGAGAATATTGAAATCTCAGGCAGTTAAAGATCTAAGTCCGACAGACTCCTAGCGGAAGGATCAACACACAGATAGTATAACAATATGCAATCACAAAACCCCCAACCGGTTAACGCATCGAAACATCCCCTCAGCCGGATCGCGATCGCGCTCATCCCTGGCACGGCCATTCGCGCCGCCGAGCCGATTAAGGTGTTTCGCACGGGCGACGAACTCATTGTCATGCTGGATCGGTTCGATCTTCTTCGCGAAGCGAACATCGGGCTGGTCGCGGAGCTGAAACTGCGCGGCGACGGCAACGACAAGGATCTTTTAATTGACCTATCCGACGCGGCCGTCAAAGGCACGCTCGTTGTCGATCTCTCGAAATTTGGGAACTGCGCCGGAGTGAGCATCTCAGTGAAGGATGCAACCGGAAAGGTGCTCGCAGAGAAGTCGGTTGCGCCCATCGTCGAAATTCCGGTGCCAAGCAAAATTTCGGTCTCACCCGCTGGGGCCCTTGCCTACATTGAACCCGGGACGGCGATCACCGGCGCTGGATTTGCTTCACCGAAGATTCCGCTTCCTGACGTCAAGAAACTACGGTCCGTCCAAATCGGTTCAGCCAGCCGGTCGGTCTCCAAGCAAGACATCACGTTTCCGGTGATTTCGCAAGGCGAAGCTCCGATACGCGGCGGCTACGTATTGAGTCGGCAGACGGCCGCGCCGAATGATCCGACTAAAGCCAGTTTGTATATCAGTTACAAGAGGGCCCTGTATGATGGCGCCAAGCTGGCCGGATGGCGGAAGTTCTTGTTCGAAATTCCCATTCAAGAGGCTTGGGGAAAAGGCCAAGGAGACGAAACCGTGAACATCGGCGACGACGTTCGCGTACATGTTACCGATAAGGTGAAAGAGAAGGATTGGCGAGGAACGCAGCGACACATACTCGGCGAAGGAGACGCCGACCTAGGTCAAACCCTTTCCGCCATCGACGACGACGGACGGATCTATTTCATCGCCGAGTATCGGGTGGTCCGATTCGACCCGAATACGGGAAAGTTCGAAATTTCGCCGCCGTTCGACTTGCAGAAATTGTGTCCCGGCGGTGCCACGATGAAGGACTCGCCGGGATGGTTGAGCGGCAACTGGACGATGGTCTGCGCACATGGCCGTGTTTTTCTCGTCGATATCCTCGACTTGAAGACGGGCCCCCCTTCGCCGGGAAGCGATGTCCCGCAGCGACGGATCGGCGGGCTCTTCTCGATTCCGCAAGATTGGCGCGACGCAAAAGCATTTTCCTCCGATGTTCGGCTGCATGTCGGAACCTGGGAGACCGCCGATCCCACGTTCTATAAGACCGGTCCGACCATCGGAGCCGCAGCGGATGAACGAAAGCTCGGAAAGCCCATCGTCACCGAAGCCGGGCTGTTGATTCTGCCGGCGGGAAAACAATCTGCCGGCGGTCCTTGGCGCCTAGATCTCGACGACCAGGGAGACAACAAAACCTTCGGCGAAGTCGATTCGCTCTCCGATACCGTCTCGAAGGATGGGAGCACAACCTTCGCGCCGACCCAAGAAGCCAAGATCAACGGCGTCAGCAAGACCAAGGTGCATCTCGTCGGAAATATCTATGGACGTCACTTGGTCGGACCTGCCGGAACCGATGGACTGGTAATTCCTCGCGCTTCGATTCGACAGCTTTTGATGAGCGACGGGTGGAACGCATCGATGCTGCTTCCGCACTCGTCGAAACACGATCTCCGGACCTACGCGGGAGCGCCCGAAGGGATCGTGACGGTGAACTGGGACATCGTCGAGAGGATCAAAGCCACTCCGGAAGCGCAAGGTCCGCTGGTCGAATCCTTGCAAGGGGGAGCGAGTATGGGACCTGCGTTCCTCGTCACGCCGGTTCCCGGCGAGCCGGACAAGGCTGTGGCGATTTGCGATTATGTAGCCTACACGTTGTCAACGCTCGACTTTTCAAGAATTGAAGACGAGCGCGTCGTTCGCAAGACGGCTTTGCCGGCCAGGGCAGGCATTGCCGCAGGCCTGGGAGTTTACGATTCCGCCTGGGTCGAACACGATGAGGAGCAATGGCTCTATCTCGGTGGTTACACCGGAATGACCCGCATTCAATACTCAAAAGGCGACAACGTGTTGGATTCGATGACCTCGGAAATGTATAATGGCCGTCTGGTGCCGGTTCCGGTGGATCAACATGCGCGCGGAGGCTTAAAGCAATACGATCGGATCTTACCAGTGTTCGGAGGCCGATTGATGGACTCCGGCACAAGCCGTTCGGGCCGCGGAGGCGAGGCGTTTGGCACAGGGCTTGAAGTCTTCGACCCGAATCTTCTCGGATCGGGCACCTCGACCGATTCCGTTCCCTCCCAAACGGCAGCCTACATGAGCCGCTGCTGTGGATCCTTGGGCACGCTTCAGAGCCGGATGGTCTGGAACGCTCATGACGGCGGCAGACGGCAGGAGGTCTTTGGCAGTGGTCAGCCGAGCAGGGTGTTTGTGGACGAACTCGGCGCCCAGGACAAGGCCCTCGTCCCGGGCAATTTGGACGAAAAGGTATTTAACTACGAAGTGTCGGAAGACGAGGGCTTGCGCGATCTCTTTGGCTTCTCGTTGCCGGTCACGGAGCAGGGCGAGAGCGTCGGAAGTTATCTTGCTCTATCACCCTGCCAGCGATTCCTCATTATCCTCACGGAGGACGGAACGCTTTACACATACAGCATTGCCCAAAAGCAGTTCATCGATGGTGTTAAAATGAAATCTCCTGACGGAGACGCTGTGGCGATGATCGGCTTCAGGCGTCCCGGTGAGAAGATTCTTACCGCTCCCGACGGCCAACAATTTATCCTGACCGCACCCGCTGGTAAAGTGGGAGCGTCGGTTCAGTTTAATCGCATCGTGGTCGGCCAGGACGGTACCTTGACCATTGAACCCTACTTGCGAATCGACGGTGCGGACAGCAACGACTGTGAGGACCTTCGAAATTGTGTCCGCTGCTTCATGCCCGATCTAAAACGCAAAGACGGGTCGATTGATTTCGTCATCGGCTGGGACTCAAAGGACCGAGCCCAAGCCAAGCCATTCGTGAGAGTGATCGCCGATTTCATTCCCCCCGAGCCATGAAAAGTAGCCTATCAAAGTTTCCATTGAGAGTATCGAATCAGAACGCATTGATCACTCGAAAATCCCTGAGCTGGATCCTGGTGTTCGCGTACTGGTTCGGTGTGACTGCGGGACCGCAAGGTCTTCACGCCACGGACAAAGATGCGACGGACGACAGCGAGCAGCCGACCATTCTCGATTACACGGTCAAGCTCGACACGATCATGTCGGGCTTCGACGGCAAGACCTGCTGGGTTGCTCCGCGAGCCGGCGTCGTCCCGGGCGCGAAGCCGAGCGTCGTTTTCACAATGCAGAAACTGTTGCTGACCGGGAGTGACGTCTTTTATGCCGTCAATGAAGTCCGTTCCGACGACTTGGGGAAAACGTGGCTGCCACCGATCGAACACCCGGTTACCTTGGGCCGACGAACGGAGCCGAACGGAATCGAGATCATCGTTGGCGATTTCGTGCCTAAGTGGCACGCGCCTTCCGGCAAGTTGCTCGGGACCGGGCCGACGGTGCGCTACAAGAAAAACGCTGCTGGCGCGGAAGTGAAGATCAGTCAGAACGAAGCGCCCTCGCGGACCGCGTACTCGGTCTACGATCCGCAGGAGCGAACGTGGACGCCGTGGGAAACGATCGTCATGCCCGACGATCCCAAGTTCTTCTACGCGACCGTCGGAGCTAGTCAACGTATCGATTTGCCCAACGGCGAGATCCTGCTTCCATTCCACTTCAAGACCGCCGGCGAAAGCCCCTACCATACCGCCGTGATGCGTTGTTCTTTCGACGGTCGCAAGCTGGCGTACATCGAACATGGCGACGAGTTGCAGCGACCGGTCGAACCGGGTGTCGAATACAAGCTCCCGGGCGGTCGGCAGACGGGGGTGTTTGAGCCCTCGCTGACGCGCTATCGCGGACGCTACTATCTGACGATGCGCAACGACCGCGCCGCGTACGTGGCCACCTCGGAAGACGGCCTGCACTTTGGGCCTGTCCAGCGGTGGCGCTTCGACGACGGCGGCGATCTCGGCAGTCAGAACACGCAGCAACACTGGGTGGCTCACACCGATGGCCTGCTACTCGCATACACACGCAAAGGCGCAAACAACGACCACGTCTTCCGCCATCGTGCGCCACTGTTCATCGCCCAGGTCGACCCCGAAAAGCTCCATGTGATCCGGAGCACCGAGCGCGTGCTGATCCCCGAACGCGGCGCGGGCCTGGGCAACGCCTTTGGCGTCACCGAGGTCAATGCGAATGAGACGTGGGTTACCACGGCCGAGTGGATGCAGGGCCCGAAAGGAATAACGGTTCCCGGCAACAAATACGGCTCCGACAACAGCGTCTACGCCGCTCGCATTCTTTGGAAGACGCCAAACCAGGATCTGGACAGGACAAAGAGTCGATAAACCGAATCGGCCCGGTTGTTTGCGTTCTGGCGGCCAAGACAAAAGAATGGGAATGCCTGGCGATCGTCGAGCGCTTCGTTTGGCGTCCGTTTCATGATCGCGAAAGCCTCGACCAATCCCAAAGCCGTATGTCAGCGCAACGCATCTTGCGCTTTCTTAAACGTAAGCGTCACGCCGGGCACCTATTGAGAAAGGGAGCATAGAGGTCATAGCGTATCGGCTATGACATCTATGAGTGAAAAGGATCTATTATCTCAGCGTCTGCCGCGAGTCGATGCCCGAGGCCGGGTGCGAACCGAGCCCGAAGAACGCGAGTCGATCCTCGACGAATTCGAGCGAAGTGGGACCAGTGGGGCGGGCTTTGCGAGGCTGCATGGGATCAAGTATGCGACTTTCTCCAAATGGGTTCGAAAGCGTCGCAGGCAGCGGCAGAGCGAGCAGGCTTCCCAGGAAGCGGGTGGAGGCGGCGCAAGCGCATTGACGTTGGCTGAAGTGGTGCTGGCCGAGCAGGCACTCAGCCCGGCGCAGCAAAGCGCAGAGGCGTTGCGAGTCGAGTTACCGTCCGCTGCCACGATCGTGATCACCAATCGGCGACAGGTGCAGTTGGCGGCCGAACTCTTGCGGGAGCTGGCATCATGCTGAGCTTCGCGGGCAGTCTGAAGGTTTACGTGGCGCTGGAGCCGTGTGATCTGCGCAAGAGTTTTAATGGTCTCTGGACGGTGGTCAGCGAGCAGTTGAAACTCGATCCCAGAAGCGGGGCGATTTTCGTCTTCGCCAATCGGCGCAGGAACCGGCTCAAGATACTATATTGGGACGGCACTGGGGTGTGGGTGATGGCCAAGCGCCTGGAGGAAGGAACGTTCAGTTGGCCAAAGAGCGCTCAGAGCGACACGAAGAAAATCAATCTCACGCCCGAGGCTTTGGCGATGTTGACCGACGGCATCGAGCTGCGTGCCGGTGGCCGCCGGGCGTGGTATGAGCGCGATTGAAGGCGTGCTTTGCGCCCTGGCATTTGACAGGTGTGCTAGTGTGTAATCATGGCTGAGGATGTTCGGCGCCTTAAGAAAGAAAACGAAGCTCTTCGTCAGCGGATTCATCTCCTGGAGCAGAAGATCGATCTGTTAGTGCGCCAGATCTACGGCCCGAGAAGCGAGAAGCTCGATCCCGATCAGTTGCAGCTGCTTTTCGATCCTGACAGCACAAAAAAAGACGACGCCCCCTCCACGACTGATATCGAGCAGCTGCTGGCGGGGGCCCCTGATCACAAGGGCAAGCGCCGCACCCCAGCCGAGGCCAGACCGCGCATCCCGGACAACCTGCCGGTGGTTGAAGAAGTGATCGACCCGCCTGCGGTGCGCGCCTGTCCGCAGGCCTGGCGGCAGATCGGCGAGGAACGCAGCGACTTGTTAGACTATCGACCGGGCCGCTTCTTCTGCCGCCGCATCGTGAGGCGCAAGTATGTCAGTATCGCCGACAGAGAAGCTGCGCCAGTGATCGCTGAGCTGCCGCCGAAGCTGATTGAAGGCGGCAAAGTCGCGCCGGGATTATTAGCGCATATCGTGATTAGTAAATATGCAGATCACCTTCCGCTATATCGTCAGGAAAAGATCTACGAGAGCCGTCACGATGTGTGGCTGCCGCGTCAAACTCAAGCCAGGTGGATCCTGGCGGCTGCTGAGTGGCTACAGCCTCTTCAACGCCAGATGCGCCAGGAGATCTTTGCCAGCAACTACGTCCAGGCCGACGAAACGCCCATCAAATACCTCTGCCCTGGCAATGGTAAAACCAAACAAGGTTACCTCTGGGCCTATCACGTTCCCGGCGGCGACACGATATTCGATTGGTGGCCCGGGCGCGGAACCGATTGCCTGCGCCAAACCGTGCCGGACAGCTTCGAAGGCATCCTGCAATGCGATGCCTATAGCGCTTACAAAAGCTTCGCTCGCGAGCGTCAAGGCATTGAGTTAGCCGGTTGCATGGCCCACGCCCGCCGACGCTTCCATGAAGCGCTCGAAGAAGCCCCTCAACGCGCCGCGTGGATCCTGCGCCAGATCGCTCACCTCTACCGGATCGAAGCGCAACTGCGCGAAGCTCGCGCCGGACCAGCCCTGCGTCAGAGCATTCGCCAGAGTCAAAGCGCTCCTATTTTAACGCGCATTCATCGCGCTCTCTTTCGCTTCCAGGCCACTCATCGACACCTGCCCCAAAGCCTATTCGGCAAAGCGCTAAGCTATTGCCTGGAGCAATGGGCGCTACTCACTGTGTTCGTCGACAACGGCCGTGTCGAGATCGACAATAATCTAACCGAGAACGCCATCCGCCCCACTGCCATCGGCAAAAAGAACTGGCTGTTCATCGGCGATGTTGACGCCGGTTGGCGCAGTGCCGTGATCTACTCGATCATCGCCAGCTGCCGCACCCATGGTATCGAGCCCTTCGCCTACTTGCGCGAGATGTTCACGATCCTGCCGAGAGCAACCAATCGGCAGATCGTCGCGCTGACTCCAAAAGCCTGGGCCAAGCGCAAGCGCGCAGCTGAACTGGCTGCGGCATAGACGTCATAGCGCAGTTCTACGACATCTATGGCTCCGTCTGTCAAGGGGGGGCCGACGCACCGCTTACGGTTCTCCTTCGAAGCGGAACACCGGTTGCGCATTCACCCGCTCCGGTTTGTGATCGTCCCTGCCGTCCCACTGGACGACATGTTCGCCGGCCTCGAACAGCGTTTCCGAGATCAGGTTGCGCACCCGTTTGCCATCCGCGTCATCCACACGAGCGTCACCACGCTGGGCTTGTCGAGCGTGAAATGCACCGGAATCTGCGGCAATTCGGCGGCTCTTGATCGCTTCTCATCACGCGCAAGGGTGAGGTCGGGTGACTGAGCGAAGGCCGCGCAGGTGGCGAACGCGAGCAGGGTGCTGATGAAGAGCGTTTTCATGATGGAATGGTTGTCATGTTGAAGGCTGGCGGATCGATTCACAGGAGGATCACTCGGCTTTCGTGAAGGTGATCTTGCCCCAGTGCTGGTGTGCCATCGAGTTCGGAGAGATAGCGCACAAAGAGCACCTTACTTGGCGGCTTTGGAGTTACTGTCTTTCGGCAGGTCGCCGA
>NZ_JBDNGN010000043.1:0-9967 GCF_041689225.1 Hyphomonas sp.
CGTGAAGAAGGTCTTCAACATTTCGAAGTGAGAGCGGAAACCGAACGTACATCATTACGCCAAGCTGGATGATCTCGGGCGAGCTTTTGAAATAGCGGAACGGGTTCTTGGCCATTTTCCAAGCCTAAACGCCCCTGCCCTCCGCCTCAATGCCGTTTGCCCTGACAATACCTTGTCGATCACCCTCAGGCTCCGAGTATCCGAAGTCAGCAGCGCTTCAGCTGGACGCCATACGATCGAAGTCCTCGAACAGGTCTTTCGGGACGGGGTGCGCAATCTTCAATAGTTCGTCGCGCCGGTAGGCCATTGAGCCGCCATCGCCATATTTGGGCCGGTCATGCTTATGTCCCATCAGGAGGCAACGCAGGGCATAGTCGATATTGGCCTCCTGCATCCGCTTCTCGAACGCGTGCCGGAAAGAATAGATGACATGATCCTCTGTCGGAAACAGGCCGCGCCGCCTGAAGGCGGCGCCAAGGGCTGCTGAAAACGCGTTGGACTTGTCCCGGTAGCGCGCAAAGCCGTCAGGCGCACGCTGCGCAGCCAGGAGGGAGACACCGACCAGCGGAACGCGCCGGATCGAGGTTTCTGTCTTCACTTCGCGGTCCTCGCGTGCGCGGATCGCAATGTGCGGGACGGCGTCGTCCAGAACGATGTCCTGGCGGCGCAGGTTGATGATCTCGCCCGGACGACAGCCGGTTTCGATCAGCATGAGGGCCGCCAGGTGCAGGTCTGGAACAATGCCGTCCAGGGCGCCCCGGACGATAATTTTCTCCTGGACCCATGCGCTCGGAAAGGCCGGAATGACGGTGCGTGACTTGCCCTTGAAGTTCAGGTTCCGGAATGGATTTGGACGGGATTCGTCGCCCATGAACTTGAAGTACTCGGTATAGAGCTTTCGGATGTCGCTGAAATGCCGCGCAGCGGTCTTCGGCTTCTTTGGCTTCTGGTCGCTATCGCCCGGAGACAGCTGCTCATTCCACCAGGCAAAATAGTCTTGTCCATGCTCGCGCGTGATCTCGGTGACAGGCAAGTCCCCCACAACGTCGACAAAATATCTGAGCGAACGGTCCTTGGTGGCATGCCACAGGGTTCTCTGCGCCGGTGACTTGTTGAGGAGTTCACTGACAGCGATACGGGTCTTGTAGATCTCCATCGCCTCGCTGATCGTCGTGCGGGGCGCCTCGACCCCTCCCAGAACCGCGTCAACGATCGCAAGGCTCAGCTGGCCGTCAGAGGCCGGGTTGTCCCGTACCGCCAGGACCAGCCGGACCACGTCCTCGATATGGGCAGGATCTGCAAGTTCCGCGAGCGGTCGATAGGCAAATCCCACCGCCAGGGCCCGGGCCGTGGCAATCTCGTATCGCTTGCGGGCAAGACCGGTCTGCATGGGCTGACCTGCCGCTTCCAGATCGACCGCCAGACGCAGCTGAGTCCAGTATTCATCATCGGCGGCAACAAATTCGTCGCGGCGCATCCTGGCGATTTCAGCCGATTGGGTCTTCAGCGCGACCCGTATCGTGTTGCCTGAAAGGAAGGGTCGCAGACGGGTCGGAATATGGCGGTAATAGTAATACCACCCACTTCGGACCTTGAGGTAACGATCAAGATTTTCCGCCCGCGCCATGGACGAAAACTAGCCCAAATTCGGTGCAAAAACTAGCCCAAAAATGACCCCAATACGATTCGAACAGAAGCCAAAAGGGATAAATCCCTTTGGAAACAATGTGTTATTTGATTTGGAAATTTTTATTCTGGAGCGGGCGAAGAGATTCGAACTCTCGACCCCAACCTTGGCAAGGTTGTGCTCTACCACTGAGCTACGCCCGCATCCTGAATTGGTACCCGGCAGGAACCCCCGCCGAGAGGCGTGATAAAGCGCATCAGGCTTGTGTTTGCAAGCGCTTAGTTCGGGCCTGCTGCACAATTTGTGGACCGTATGGCCCATGCTTCAGGATCTTCGGCCAATGCAGGCTTTTCGTCCGGTCGCGTTCCCGCCATTTCGGCCAAGCTGACCCAATTACGGGTCGGATCAACCCCGGATAACCGTGCGAATCTGGTCCGGCCGCACTTCGCGCCCCTCGGCATCGACGAATGCCGCCCGGATCGCACTTTTCGTGCCCGCCTTGGTGAAACTGATCGGCGGCGTTTCGCCCTCCGCCAGCCAGGCATCGCCCCATTGGGTGAGTCCTATCAGGATAGGCCGCAATGACAGGCCCATCGCCGACAGAAGGTATTCAGGCCGGGCGCGCTTTCCGGGGGCCTTATAGGGCCGTTTGACAAGCAGGCCGGTGTCGACGAGCGACTTCAACCGGCCCGACAGCACGGTGCGCGGGCATTTCAGCTCGGCCTGGAAATCATCGAACCGGCGCACGCCATAAAGCGCCGCGCGCAATATCAGCAGCGTCCACCTGTCTCCCACCACCTCAATAGCGCTGGCAAGGTTACAGGTTTCCGGTGGAATGGGTGACCGGCGGGCGAGAGGAATCTGCGTCATCCCAACTCTCATGTATGGGTTCGCTTTCGAAATCCAGAGCCCTTTGATCGATCCGCGCATTTCGCCGATTTCGCCTTGTATTTGCCGCCTTCCGATGGGAGAGGCAGGTGAGACCGCAGCTAAATTTAATCAGGCTATCGCATGAACAAGTCCGTGCTCATCGCTTCGCTCCTGTTGGGCCTCGCGGCTTGTTCGGCACCTGAACCCGTTGCACCCGTTACAGTCGCCCCGACGAGCGCCTCAGCTCTTTGGAGTTTCGAAACCTCCGCGCGCGCATTGCGGATTGAATCCTGCCCGCCGGGAACACCTGACCTGTCGCCGCTTGCCATCGATATCACAGCAGCCCCGGTCGACCTTGGCGCCTTGCACGCAAATTCGTCTCTGCCTGCATCCGTCACCTTCGCCCACGGCTGGAGCCTGACCTCTGGCAACGAAAACTTTGGCGGATTGTCCGGTCTGGAAACACTGCCGGACGGCAACCTCCTCACTGTGTCCGACGTGGGAGCCTTTGTCTGGATCGGGCTCTCGGACAGCGAACCGAACGGCACAGGCAAGCTGTCCTACATGCTCGGCCCGGATGGCAAGCAGCTTTCCGGCAAGACGCAGGGAGACGCCGAAGGTCTGGCCCTACGCGACGGGCTCGCCCTTGTGAGTTTCGAGCGCGACCACCGGATTGAGGCCTTTGACCTCCAGGACTGCGGCGCAGACGCCCGAGCGGCCCGTGTCGCGCGCCTGCCCTTTGACATATCAGGAAAGCCGATCGGCGAGAACCAGGGCGCCGAAGCGCTTTCGATCCTGCCCACCGGCACGCTGAAATTCGGACTGGAAAGCCTCTTCAGCGGCCCGTCCCCCCTCGGAATCGTCCTCGCCAATGGAGACGGCGTGCTCACAGGCGAAATGGCACCCAATCCTGTCGGCTATTCGCTCGTCGGTCTCGACGAGACGGTCGATGCGTCCAGAAACCCGGTTACGGTCACCCTGTATCGCAGCTATGACCCCATTCGCGGGAACCGGAATATCGTCACCTGGTCGACCTCCGATCTGCAGATCGAGCTGAAACGCCCCATGTTGGTCGACAATTTCGAAGGCGTGGCTGCAGAATTCATCGATTCCGACACGCTTCGCATCTGGCTAATTTCCGACAATAATTTTTCGGCCCGCCAGCAAACACTCCTCTACGCCTTCGATGTCGACACAGGCGCGGAATAAACACTCTTACATTCTTTACGGTTGAAGCTTACATCTGCTCTTGCACAAGGGCTGCGGCGCCCGCAATGGGACTGAACTCCGGCGACCTTACTTTCCGTCAGGGAGCTGGCATTCTGGTTCGGACCCTGGTCCGGGCTCACCCGGCGCCCACCTAGTCTCTAGGTTGACGGGAGTGAATATGCCCAGCGACGTCTGCGGTTCTTGTGCGCTATCATTGGGGCGTGACGCCAACGCAGACGCGCGTTAAGGCTCACGCCATGTCCAAAACACCCGATAAGATTCAGCTTCGCCACCGCATGCGCACCCTGCGCGCCGAAGCTGCTGCCCGCGATCCCGACGCCGCTGAAAAACTGGCCGATCTGTTTCCAATGAAACTTCTCGAACGGTATGGCCCCGTCGTGGCTGGCTATGTACCAATCAACGAGGAACTTGATCCGACCCCGCTGATGCAACGGCTCAGCCGTGCCGGCGCGGAACTATGCCTGCCCCGTGTCGAAGATGACGGGCGCATGACTTGGCGTATGTGGTCGCTTGGCGAGCCACTGGAACGCCGCCCGTTCGGCCTGTCCGAGCCAGGCCTCGATGCGCCGGAAGCCAGCCCGACCCTCATCCTGACACCCCTCCTAGCCTTCGACGCGATGGGCAATCGTCTCGGTTACGGCAAAGGCCATTATGACAGCGCCATCCAGGACCTGCGCGCAGCCGGTCGCGCCTTTGCCTGCGCCGTGGCCTATCCCGCCCAGCAGATCGACGCTGTCCCTGCCGAACCACACGACCAGCCGCTTGACTGGGCCGTCACGCCCATCGGCTCCGTGCCGCTCTTCATGATGCGCAACATGAAAGCGATGAATGCAGCAGGCGGCGACGGACCTGACGTCGCCTGATCTGCGCCCCATCTGTTGCTGATCGGGCAACTTGGCGCAAGTCTTGCTCAATTAGGGTATCGTTGACCTTTATTGTGCGTGTCGAAATTGCTGAATACCCAACAAAAACCTGCCACTGCCCATACAACCACAGGCGACGACGCGCTCATCGTGTCCTGCCTCGTCGCGCTGTGCTGTTTTGGGATTTTCATGCTGAGCGATTTCGACAGCCCGAAACCGGCTGAGACCATGACGACCGCTGCTGTCGAAGTGACCGTGCCGGATGACGTGTCTGACAGCCAGCCAGTTGCCCCTGCCATCCCGCCATCTTCCCCTGTACCGGCCACGCCCGCACCCACCCCAAGCCACACCCTCATCCCCCCCGCAAAGACCCGCCCCACACTCCCTTCGGCGCCCGGATTCATTACCCTTCTTGGCGACACGCTAAACGACGCCTTTTTCTACCGTTCGGAATATTCGAACCCCACCGGGCACTATGGAGGCGACTGGTCTCGCGACAATATCGGCCAGACGGCAGAAGGCGCCGACCTCGACGTGCGACGCCACCCGTCCCGGTCAGGTCCCTATACCGGCGGCGAGATGAAGACATTGAAGACATATGGCTATGGCCGCTACGAGGTTGTCATGCGGCCTGCCAAGGGCTCGGGCCTCGTGTCATCTTTCTTCACCTATACAGGGGCTTACGAAGGCAATCCCCACGACGAAATCGATATCGAGTTCCTCGGTCTCGATACGTCGCGGATTCACTTCAACTATTTTCGCAATGGCAAGACCGGCGAGTCGGCCACCTTCGACCTGCCCTTCGATGCCGCCGAAGCCGACCACCTCTATGCCTTCGAATGGGCCCCTGAGGGCATTACTTGGTACGTCGATGGTGAGCCCTATTACAAGACCGTGGAGGGGGACGCATATCTGCCGACGACGCCCGGCAGCGTCATTTTCAATGCCTGGACGGGTAAACCCTTCATGTCAGCCTGGCACGGCAAGCCAACCTTTGAATCCGGCGCCGCGGCCCATTATTCATGCGTTTCATTCTCGCCGATGGGTGAAGAGACGCGTGCCTGCAGTGACTTGTTCCTACCCCGTCGCCCCAGCACGTCTCACGCACTGACCGCGCAGCTATCGCAGCAACCAACGCCCTGACCTGCAAGTGTAGCTGGCCAGTAACGAGCCCCCCAGGCTAGTCTGGTCCAATGCATTTCCGGACGATCTCAACATCGGTCGCGTTCATCGCCTTCTGCCTTTCGTCCGCGGCAGACCCTGCTGTCAAAATCATCAATTTTTCGGCCAACTGGTGCCCGCTCTGCCGGGTGCTGGATCCGCGCCTGGCAGACGCCGCGGATCGGTTCAAGGACCGCGGCGTAATACTGGTAGAGGTAGACATGACCGGCCTTACCCGGTCGGATGATGACGCGCAGAAGGCGCTCATCGCGCAGCTTCAGGCGCTCACTGAAGCCCACGACACGGGCTATCTGTGGGACTGGTATGGCGGACATGCAGGCGTCGCTGTCATCATCGCCGCTGACAATGGCGAGCCGCTTTCGTGCATCACGACAGCGTTGAGCACATCACAGATTGAAGACCGCCTGCAGGAAAGCCTCATCCTCGCGACAAAGGTCAAACCCGGCCATCGGCGACCGACTGGGACCGATTGCCCACCGCCGATGCCGAATAGGATTGTGGCTCAGCCTATCCCTTGATATCTTTCATTATTTGCTCGCGCGCAACGGGCATGAGTTCAGCCATCTGTTCACGAATGCGGGCATCGGTGCGATCGACACCAGCCGTGTCAAAATCGCCACGCACCTTGCGGAACACGTCTTCTTCGCCAACTTCTTCGAGATCGGAGAGAACCACGGTCTTGGCATAGGCTTGGGCATCATCGCCCGTCATGCCCATCAGATCGGCGGCCCAAAGACCCAAAAGCTTGTTGCGACGGGCCGCCACCTTGAACTGGGTTTCCTGATCGAGGGCATATTTGGCCTCTTGTGCGCGTTCGCGATCGTCAAATGAGCTCATGGAAGTAGCCTTTCAGCGAGAAATTCGGGATTTTCTGCCATATAGGGTGTCTGATCAGGTGTGCGCAATAATTGTTTATCGGCGCGACTTGGCGTAACAGTCTCGATCTAATGGGGACGCTGGCGATTCCGACCCGCCTTTTCCCTCGATTACCCATGAAAGGGCTCTGTCGAATGTCGAAAAAGCGTGTCGTATACGAGGGAAAAGCCAAGATCCTCTATGAGGGCCCTGAGCCTGGCACCCTGATTCAGTATTTCAAGGACGACGCCACCGCATTCAACGCGCAGAAAAAAGCCGTGCTAGATGGCAAAGGCGTGCTGAACAATCGCATCAGCGAATTCATGATGACACGCCTCGGCGCCGTCGGAATCCCGACTCACTTCATCCGACGCCTCAACATGCGTGAGCAGCTGATCAAGAAGGTGGAAATCATTCCGCTTGAAGTCGTCGTCCGCAACATTGCCGCCGGCACATTGTCCAAGCGCCTCGGCATCGAGGAAGGTCAGGTCCTTCCGCGCCCCATGGTCGAGTTCTACTTCAAGGATGACGCCTTGGGCGACCCGCTCGTGACGGAAGAGCACATCGCTGCGTTCGGCTGGGCCGGGCCACAGGAATATGATGACCTTATTTCCCTGTCCCTCCGGGTGAACGATTTCATGTCCGGTCTGTTTGCGGCCGTCGGCATTCGGCTCGTCGACTTCAAGCTTGAATTTGGCCGGCATTTCGAAGGCGATAGCGAGGTGCCCCGCATCCTGCTGGCCGACGAGATCAGCCCTGACAGCTGCCGCCTTTGGGACTTCGAGACCGGCGAAAAGCTCGACAAGGACCGTTTCCGCCGCGACCTCGGCGGCGTCACGGAAGCCTATGCCGAAGTCGCACGGCGCCTCGGGATCATCAAGGTATCCGGCGAGACCGACAATGTCGTGAGCTTTACCGGAGGCAAGTAGGCACGTGACGCCTCGCTGCACGTTCCATTGCCGGCCAGACTAGGTTAAAGCGTGCGCGACTCACATCTTTGGAGCTCTACCCGATGAAAGCCATTGTCCACGTTGCCCTGAAATCCGGCGTGCTCGACCCTCAGGGCAAAGCTGTGGCCGATACGCTCGCGCGCATGGGCTACAAGGAAGTCGAAGCCGCACGCATCGGCAAGGTCATCGAACTCGACATCGACGACGCCCTCACGTCTGAAGCCGCTGAGGCGCGCGTCAGGGAAATGTGCGAGAAGCTGCTCGCGAATACTGTCATCGAAAGCTACCGCGTCGAGTTCGCCGCCTAGGTCTCACTCGTCCGTCGTAGCCTTTCGGACATACACACCGGTGAACAAGTCTTCTCAGGTGTCGGCCTTGCTATTGTATTGGGCGAAATGCTGCGTCACCGATCCGTCGGCGTTCAATGTCCACTCGCCCGTGAAGGGCGCTTTGACGCCGCCGGTCTGGTAGGCAATTTCGCCCTCCAGATTCATTGACCCCGACTCGGTCAGACCGCCCGAATAGTCGATTGTCGCACCTTTGCTAATCCAGAGCTGCCGCCATTTCCCTGTCGCCGGGTCAAGGAAATTATAGCTTTGCCCCGTGCCGCCTGAAACGGACGTCCAGCGCTCAACCAGAACGCAACCGCCCTCCTCTGCAGATATCGAATTCTCTCCTGCAAGGCTGCCATCCATGTCCAAGACATCCCACTCACCCAGCCAGAAATCGAAAGCGTGATGGGCGTTGCTGGAGCACGCTGACGCTGGCGGGGTCAGTGGGGCGGTTCCAGCTGACGCTTGGCACAACAGTCCCAGGATGACGCTTGAGACGAATGATCTGTACATGTGTCTCCCCTTAAGTCGTCCAAGTCGCCAGCATCCCTTGACTTAGACTTTTGTAAAATGGCTGGGCCATGGCGAGATTAATTTGTGAGCGATTATTCACTTGGGTAACTCGGCGCCACATGTTACTTAATCCCAATGCAAGGATGTCTTTGAATGCCAAAATCTGCCATTCCCGCTCGCGAGGCCGCCAAGAAACCCCGCGCCCGCAATGCGCGTCCAAAGATAGAACGCGCCGCACTGAAGCTTTTTATTCACGAGGGAGTCGATGCGGCGACCACGCGCGAAATCGCCGAACAGGCAGGAGTCTCGGAAGGCGCCCTATATCGTCACTACAAAGGCAAGGATGAGCTCGCGCTCGCGCTCTTCATGGAAACACACAATCGTCTCGGCAAGATGATGGTGGAAGCACTGGCGCGCGACGGCAGCCTTGACGAGAAGGTGGGCGCGGCGGTGTCTGCCTATTGCCAGCTTGCGGACGAAGATTTCCTGCTATTTTCCTTCCACCTCGTGTCGCTGAACCGCTATCTTCCCTATGACAAACGTCGCGACGACGACCCGGTGACCATTACCGAACGGATCATTGAGGGATTGATGCGGGACGCAATCATCCCGAAAGGGGATCCTGCAGTGAAGGCGGCCATGGCGCTCGGCGTCATCATGCAGGCCGGGCAGAACAAGATCTACAACCGCCTGCCCGGCCCTCTATCGCAACATGCCGACGCGTTCACCAAGGCGATCCTCGCCGTTCTCCAATCCGGCTAATTCTCCAATATCTCGTACACTCAAGAAAGCTCATCCCCATGCGCGGCTTCCTCTTTACGGTCATCTATTACCTGCTCTCGGTCCTTTATGTGCTGGTCTCCCTGCCTTTCCTCGCCCTGCCGGGGCGCGGCCCTGTCAGCGTGATCATCCGAAGTTACACACGCGCGATGAACCTGAACCTCCTGATCTTTGGTGGTATCAGCAAAGAGGTCCGCGGACGGGGCAATCTGCCCGAGGGCGCGTTCGTGATCGCCGCCAAACACCAGAGCTGGGGCGACGGCTACCTGATCTATCCGGAAGTGAAGAATCTCGCCTTCGTGACCGGTGACCACCTCGAGAGGTTCCCCCTCGTTGGCGGCATCCTGCGCAAGCTCGGTGCCATCGTCATCGACACCTGTGGCGGCGGCGACCGCAAGGCCGAGTCGCTGCGTGAAGGCATGGAAGCGGCCCGAGAGGCAGGCCGCAGGGTTCTGATCTATCCGGAAGGACACCTCGCCCCGGTCGACTACCATTTCCGTTACAAGCCCGGCGTCTGGCACATGGCCGAGGCCATGGGCGTTCCCGTCGTACCCGTGGCCACGAATATTGGCCTGTTCTGGCGCCAGCAGGAAACCAGTAAGACTCCTGGCCGAGCCGTCATCGAGTTTCTCGAACCGATTCCACCCGGCCTGCCCAAGGACGAATTCATGGCGCGTCTGACTGAGGTCATAGAATCGCGCACGGCCGAACTCGTTGCGGAAGTGCGCGGCGGCCCTGCCGTCCGGGCGACGCTGATCCCCGATC
>NZ_JBDNGN010000044.1:0-20686 GCF_041689225.1 Hyphomonas sp.
AAAGATTATATAGAACGCCCATACACCGAGGCTGCCAAACACCGACATCCCAAGCAGAACCTGGCGGATGGTACGGCCTTTCGAAATTCGCGTGACGAATATTCCGACAAAGGGAGCGAACGCAATCCACCAGGCCCAGTAAAAGATCGTCCAGTCCTGCACAAATCCCGATTTCTCGATCGGGTCGGTATAGGTGATCATGGTGAACATGTTCGAGACCATGTGCCCCAGGCTTTCGGTGCCCATCACCAGGATAAACCCGGTTGGGCCGACAATCAGAATGAATGCCAGGAAGAGCAAAGCCAGCCACAAATTCATGTCGGCGAGGCGCTTGATGCCCTTTTCGAGACCGAGATAAACCGAGACGCAGAAAAGACCGACGCAAACAGCGATCACGATCAGGTCCATGATCGTCGATCGCGTCACACCCGCAAGTTCGGCAACACCTGCCGAAATGACCGGCACCGTCAAAGCCAGCGACGTCCCTGCCCCGCCGATCAAGCCAATCATGAAAATGAGATCGATCAGCTTCCCCCATGGTGAGATCGTACACTTGTCGCCAAGGATCGCGGCGCTGAACCGCAGGTAGGGTACGCCTTTGTTGTAGAATGCATATGCCAGTGCCACCGAGGGAAGCCCGTAGATGCACCAGGCGCTGACACCCCAATGGAACAGGCCATAGCTCGTCGCCCATCGGATGGCTTCGGTTGACCTCGGCTCAACGCCGAAGGGCGGCGTTTCGTAATAATAGGTCCATTCGATACCAGCCCAGTAAAGAAGTCCGCCACCAACGCCTGCGGAAAAGAGCATGGCGACCCAGCTGAGTGTCGAAAAGTCTGGCACATCTTCTTTTGCGCCGAGCTTGATGCGCCCATAGGGACCAAAAGCGAGATAGGCGGCGACAACCATCGCGCCAATCGCAGCCCATTGATAGATGATGCCTAGATTGAGCGCAGTCCAGTCGTACAGCGCCACGATACCGGGTCCGAGCGACTTGCTGAACAGGATCAACGGTACCGACATGAGCAAGGCTGTTGCGACGGCCAGAGAAAAGACCGTTTTGTCGATAGGCTTGCCTGTCATTGGGGGCTCCTGCTCAGTGCATCACAAAACGGCACCATGAAATCATCCGTGGCGCCCACATAGACGCCAAGTTCCTGAATTTTATTCTCACCGGGCACATTGCGCGGCCAGTCTGGCAAGCCGGGTCCGTTAGGATTTCCCGTTCGCGCAAAGTTGGTCCAGTACGCCATCATCGTCTCCGTCAGTGCGTGATCTTCAGCATCGGTTGGGAGCCAATCGTCATGGGTGTTGAACACATATGGGATCTCGGCGCCATGATAGGCGCCATAGGCATCGGCACGCTCCCGCTTGCGCGTGAAGCGATAGAGGTAAGGTCCCCGCCCCTGCACAGCTGACGCTTCTGCAATCCGTTTGGACGGACAATGGAATTGCGACGCTGTCGAGAGGACGTCTGCGATATCGCGTGCGGGACGATCTTCAAACATGGGAAGGGCAAGCAGTGCAGCACGAACATCAGCTGGGTAGTCTGCAGTACCATCAGTTAAGACGTCGGCATCCGCCCCGTCGATATACATCAGCATTTCGTTCAGATTGGTGCCGATCATCACGTCGATATCGGTATTTGTCGCGTCCGTTTTGCGGACCCAATGGCCATCAAGAACAGGCCCGTGATAATAATCCACCCCTGTGGTTTTGTGCAGATCGATAAGATCCTGCCATGGCAGAGCCCGCGCAGTGTCGATACTGTCGATACCGGCCTTCGCGAACATTTCTGCCGCTCGCTCTTTCGCCACTTCAAACGATGGCATGTCGCCGGGTCCAAGCGCGCCGCTCTCCACGATGGCACGCCGAAACAGGCCTTCAGCCTGCGGACTTTTCATGAGGGCATAGATATCAGCCCCGCCGGCCGACTCTCCGAACAAGGTGATATTTCCGGGGTCACCTCCAAACGATTCCGCGTTCTCACGCACCCATTTGGTAGCAGAAATAATGTCGGAAATGCCGTAATTTCCGGCGGGGGTGTCAGCGGTTTCATCAAACGGTATGGGCAGGAATCCGAGCGCTCCCATGCGATAATTCAACGAGACCACAACGACTCCCTCGGCAGCAAGCGCCGAGCCGACATAATTTGGCTCATAGGCCCAGCCATTCACATTGCTCCCGCCATGCACCCAGATCATTACCGGCAGCAGTTCGCTGTCGTCGCGCTGCGGTGTCCAGATATTCAGGTAGAGGCAATCCTCATCCATGTACGTGAGGTCGGGAATGAGGGATGAATCATTCCCGAAACCTTCTGCCACCATGCGATACCAGTCTGGATTACCCTGGCTTTGAGGGCATGCCGGTCCGTACTCTGTCGCGCCCACATTCCCTTGCCGCGGGCTATGTGGTTGCGCCGGACGCCATCGCAAGTCTCCGATGGGTGCTGCCGCATAGGGGACGCCGAGGAATGCTGACACGTCGGAGTCCAGCCGCAATCCAACGAGCGCTTCGCCGCCCGCCGCAGCTCTAGGAGCCTCTTTCGCCTGTTCAGACGACTGAGGCGCACGACAACCAGAAAGGCAATATATCGCGCCAATCGCCAGAATCGCGATGAGCCGCGCGCTTTGCCACATTTGCAATCCTCCCCGTCGGCAAGTCACTTGGGCGGACTTGTCCAGAGTCAGGTTTACGCGCCCATCGAACAGCACGGCAAACGATAAAACATCGCCGATGGATGAATTGCGCTCATGAGCCGGAGGCTCCGGGCGCCGCCATAGCACCATCTATGAGGGGCAAGAGCGTCGGGTCTTCGGAAATCTGCCCCTTAAGCCATTCCTGGAACAGTCGGACTTTGCGGACGTTCATGCGTTCTTTCGGATAGGTGAGAAACCAGTGTCCGATCGTACGAACGCGCCGCTCCGGGAAGATATCGACCAGATGTCCTGCCTCAATATCTTCGTCCACATATGGCTGCATGGCCAGAGCGACGCCCATGCCGCGTGCAGCCATTTTCAGGGCGTGGTCGTAGCTGTCAAAACGGAGCCCGGCATCCGGATCGACGTCGTGAACCTTGTTGGCCTCCAGCCAGACCGGCCAGTCATTGTCAGATGGGTAGACCTGCAGGATCGGATGTCCGGCAAGATCGGCGGGCATTTCCAGCGGTCGCCCATCCGATTGAGCTGTCCCCTTGTAACGCGGGCTGCAGACAGCCAGCATCGTTGGCGAAAAGAGGTATTCATAGTGAATTTCATCACGTCGACGCTGCCCGATCATCAGGGCGAGATCGATACCGTGCTCCGAAAAATCAGCATCTGTCTGCGAAGAATTGACCCTCACCTTAATGTCTGAATGCATCTTCTGAAATGCGTGAAGCCGTGGCATGAACCAGCGGACCGCGAAGGTCGAATACATCTGAACGGTAAGGATATTTTCTTCCTGCGGGCTGAGGAGCTGTTTGGTTCCTTCAGCGATCCGGTCAAAGGCTCTCCTGACGACCGGAAAATAGGCCGCACCGGCATCGCTGAGCTCAACCGCGCGGGGGGTGCGTACAAAAAGCGCGATCCCGAGCTGCTCCTCGAGATGTTTGACCTGATGCGAAATTGCCGACTGGGACACGCTCAACTCATCGGCCGCTTCCCGGAATGATCCGAGCCGCGCAGCTGCCTCAAATGCTCTCAGGGCGGTGAGAGGGGGAAGTTTTCGTTTCATGTTTCTCAATCTGACATGAGATATTTTCAAGAGCTAGAGACGATTTTACCTTTGTCTCTAAGGGCTATCTCGGCCAGTCTGCTTTCATGACAGACAAATCTTCAGATGTCCGACTGGCAGAGGCCGATGCCTTGCGGGCCGCGGGCCACCCCGAACTGATCAAGGCGGCTGACCACATGCTGGCTGGCGCTTTCGGCAAAGCCGAACCGCTATGCCGCATCGTGCTCAAACGCGACCCGCTCGATGTGAACGCCATGCGCCTGCTCGCGGAGATAGGGATGGAGGTGGGGCGGCTTGAGGACGCAGAAGCCCTGCTCGAGCGGGCGCTCGAACTTGCCCCGGACTTTCGCCTGGCGCGCGGCAGCTATGCCAATGTCCTTGGCAGGCGGGGCCGGTTCGAGGCAGCGCTGACCGAACTCGATACGCTACTCGCCGCAGATCCCGCGCATCCAAGCTATCTTGTCTTGAAAGCGAATACGCTGGTCCGGATTGGCGATCATGTAAGCGCCATCGCCATCTATCGCGATGTCCTTTCCAGAGTACCGGCAACGGCAGGCGTCAAGATGAGCCTCGGGCACAGTTTGAAGACGGTCGGACACCAGGAGGAAGCAATCGCAGCCTATAATGGCGCACGTGCGATGCGGGACGATTTGGGGGATGCCTATTGGAGCCTCGCCAATCTGAAGACATTTCGCTTCTCGGGCAGCGATATCGACACAATGCGCAGCGTCGCCGCGCGCGAAAAGATAGATCGCGAAGATTACTATCATCTCGCCTTTGCCCTTGGAAAAGCGCTCGAAGACCGTGGTGAATGCGAAGAGTCGTTCACCTGGTACCGGCGCGGCAATGCGATCAAGCGCCGCCTCATCACCTATAATGCTGATGACAACCATTCGGACATGGCCCGGCTCTCGGAGTATTTCACGCCGGCTGTGTTTGCTGCGAGGAAAAATGCTGGATGCCAGAGCCGCGCACCGATTTTCATTATTGGCCTGCCACGCGCCGGTTCTACGCTGCTCGAACAGATCCTGGCCAGCCATAGTCAGGTCGAAGGCACGCAGGAATTGCCCGATATCATATCCATCGCGCGCCGGATTGCGGACAAGAAACGTGCAGGTGATCCGTCCAATTACCCGAACGGTCTGAGCGATCTCACGGATTCAGACCTCACTGCGCTCGGCGAAGAATACATCGAGCGCACCCGCATTCATCGCACCGATGCGCCCTTTTTCATCGACAAGATGCCGAACAATTTCGCCCATGTTGGCCTGATCCGCCTGATCCTGCCGAATGCGACCATCATCGATGCAAGACGACATCCCCTGGCCTGCTGCTTCAGCGGCTACAAGCAACTCTTCGCCAAGGGCCAGCATTTCACTTATAATCTGACAGATATTGGGCGCTACTACGCTGACTATGTCGGGCTGATGAGGCATTGGCAAAACGTCCTCCCGGCTCGTGTCCTGCATGTCCAGTATGAAGACGTTGTCGCCGATACGGAAACCCAGGTTCGCCGCCTGCTCGATCATTGCGGCCTGCCCTTCGAGGGTGCCTGCCTGCGTTTCTATGAGAACCGGCGCGCTGTTAAGACCGCCAGTTCGGAACAGGTCCGCCAGCCCATCTTCACGTCCGGGCTCGATCAGTGGGAAAATTATGAGCCCTGGCTCACCCCGCTGAAAGCGGCTTTAGCCGAAACGCTGCGAACCTATAAGCAATAGAAATTATTGCCCTCCTGACGCCAGCATGAGCTCCAATTCCGCATAGATGAAGCAGGAAGCAAAACCCGATTACTCCCGAATTCGCAAAGCTCATGAATTCCACTCATGCATCGGTGACAAATGATCTTTTGTCTTCTGGCAGGCGCAAGACTAGCCATTGATCACGGGGTGAACGTCCGCGCGGCTTTTGCGGCGGCGTCCAGACGACCCGGGGAAACGTTCAGGCAGCTTCCGCACCGAAACATCGGGCCAGCTGCACTAGGGAGGAAACAAGATGTCATATCAGATGTGGAACAGCCGACAGCGCCTTCTCGCTCAGGCATCGGCATTCGTAATCGCAAGCGTGGTTGTCACCACTCCGGCCTTCGCGCAGGAAGATAGTGGCGAGGAGGCTTCAACAATGAAGCTCCAAACCGTGACCGTCACAGCGCAAAAGCGTACTGAAAACCTGCAGGATGTTCCCGCCAGCCTTCAGGTGCTTGACGGTTCGCAACTCGCGGCACAAGGCGTCACGAATTTTGAAGACTATGTTGCGCTCCTTCCAAGCGTCTCCTTTGCGGGGCAGGGTCCAGGCAACTCCCAGGTCTTCATGCGCGGTATCTCATCTGGCGGCGATGGCAACAAATCCGGCTCGAGCCCGAGTGTTGCGGTCTATCTCGACGACCAGCCCGTCACCACAATTGGCCGGGTCCTGGATGTCCACATGTATGACATCGCGCGGGTCGAAGCGGTCGCCGGGCCCCAAGGCACCCTTTATGGCGCGGGCTCCCAGGCAGGTACGCTGCGGATTATTACCAATGCACCGAGCAGCGCGGGTTTTGAATCCGGTTATGACTTGTCGGTCGGCACAACCAAGGAAGGAAGCGAAAGCTACTCAGCCGAAGGCTTCGTGAACCTGCCCATCGGTGAGAAGGCAGCACTGCGGATTGTCGGCTGGCACTCCAAAGATGGCGGCTATATCGACAATGTCCCGGCAACCACAAACTTCACCTTCGGCAGTATCACAGTCGACAATGCGCCATTCGTCGAGGAGGATTTCAATACAGAGGAAAACACGGGCGCGCGCGCTGCCCTCGAGATCGACCTCAATGAAAACTGGACGGCGACGGCAAAAGTCATGCACCAGAACCAAAAGACCAATGGTGTCTGGGACCATGACCCGGAAGACATCGGCGATCTCGAAGTGGCGCGTTTCTTTGATGACAGTGGCCAAGACAAATTCACCCAGGCCGGCCTCTCAGTCGAGGGCAAGATCGGCGGACTCCAGCTCACCTATGCCGGATCTTATCTCGACCGCGACGTAGACTATAATGTCGACTATTCTGCTTATGCCGAATACTCCGCCTACATCCCATATTACACATGCTACAGCTCAGGCACGTTGGACGAAGCCACCTGTACCGATCCGCGCATCCAGTATGACAGCGACGACAAATACAAGACGATGACGCACGAGCTGCGCATCCAGAATGACGAGTCCGAACGCCTGCGGTTCATCGCCGGCCTATTCTATCAGGATGCCGAGCACGACTATCTGAACGTCTGGCACATCCCGACCATCCCGGCCAATCGAAGCGTGAATGCCAATTCACAACTCAGCGGATACCCGGATGATGCGTATTTCATTACTGACCAGGTTCGGAATGAGAAGGAAACCGCTATATTCGGAGAGGTGTCCTTCGATTTCAGCAAAAAGCTGACCGGCACATTCGGCGCACGCTTTTTCGAGACGGACAGCGACCTTAAGGGCGCCGTTGGCACCCTCTTCTCAGGCAGCCCGCTTATTGACCTGTCATCAGGGGAAAGCGGTGACGTCTTCAAAGGCAATCTCAGCTACAATGTCACACCCGATGTTCTGGTCTATGTCACCTATTCGGAGGGCTTCCGTCCGGGCGGAAATAACCGCGCCTCAACCTCCAACATACCCCCAGTCTATATGTCTGACCTGATCACAAACTATGAGGCCGGCTGGAAGACGACTTTCTGGGATGGCAGGGCGCGTTGGAATGGCGCCATCTTCAACATGGACTGGGACGATATTCAGATCACCCGCTTCGATCCGGCTGAATCCTTCCTTGGCCTGACAGCGAACGTCGGTACGGCCAGATCACGTGGCATCGAGACGGACTTCTCTGTGCTGGTGTCTGAAGGTTTCCAGATCAACGGGGCCGCATCCTGGATCGAGGCCGAACTGACGGAAGACTATATCCGTAACCTGTCGACCCAAAACGTCGATGCCCCCGCCGGAACGGAGCTCCCGGACATTCCGAAATTCAAACTCGCCCTGACCGGCCGGTACGAATTTGATTTCATGGGCGAAGATGCGTTTGCGCAGGGCAGTTATCGCTATGTCGGCGAACGCTACAATGACCTGTTCGTGGCAGCACGCCAGAAGCAGGACGCCTACTCCATAATCAACGTCTCGACCGGAATTGACCGAGATTCCTGGGGAGCCAGCCTTTATGTAAACAACGTTGCGGACGAACGAGCAGAGCTCAATCGCAACGCCGCGACCTTCGATGAGCGCATTACGACCAATCGCCCCAGAACGATTGGCGTGAGCTTCTACCAGCGCTTCTAGTGTTCCTCCCCTTATCCCCGCTCGTCCCTGATGGGGCGGGCGGGGATACTCAAACGACAGAGTGCCCTGCATGTTTTCCGGCTCATTCTCGCTCCTTCAAGACAAGCGCATTGTCATCACAGCCGGTGCCAATGGCATAGGCCTTTCGATGGCACGCTGCTTTCTCGAACAGGGCGCCACTGTCTGCGTTTGCGACCAGGATGGCACCGCAGTTGCGGCGCTCAGTGGAAGCCATAGTAAGCTTCACGGATTTGAAGTTGACGTCGCCGATCCATCCGCCGTCCAATCATTTTTCGAAGCTTCAGAGCGGACGATGGGCGGACTGGATATTCTCGTGAACAATGCGGGTATTGCAGGCCCTACTGCACTTTGCGAAGAGGTCTCCATTGAAGACTGGCGCCGCACGATCGATGTTGACCTCAACGCCCAATTCTACTGCACCAAGTACGCGATCCCCATGCTGAAGGCGGCTGGCAGCGGCTCAATCGTGATGATGGCCTCCAACGCGGCCCTGTTCGGCTACCCACTGCGTTCTCCCTATACAGCCGCCAAATGGGCGCTGATTGGCCTGACAAAGACCCTCGCGATGGAACTTGGGCCGCATGGAATCCGAGTAAACGCGCTCTGCCCCTGCAGTGTCGAAGGCCCCCGGATTGATGGCGTGATAGAACGCGAAGCTGCCAAGCGCGGTGTGTCTGCCGAAAAGGTGCGGGAGGACTATCAGCGACAAAGTTCCCTCAGAACCTTTGTCAGCCCTGGAGACGTTGCCGCGATGGCCTTGTTCCTGGTGTCAGACCTTGGTGCCACGATTTCCGGCCAGGCGATCGGCGTGGATGGCCACACGGAATCGCTCGCGCAACTTTGAACACAAGGAAAATACGATGAAAGCTGTCTGGTATGAAGCGACCGGCGCCGCACTGGATGTCCTGCAGTTCGGAGATTTGCCTCCGCCTGTCGCAGGCCCGGGAGAGGTCCTCGTCAGGATCAGGACGTCGGGGGTGAACCCGTCCAATGTCAAATCCCGCGCCGGATTGCGGGGGGCCATCCCCTTTCCACGCGTCATACCTCACTCGGACGGGGCGGGAACAATCGAGGCCGTTGGCGAAGGTGTTGACCCGTCCCGGATCGGCGAGCGGGTCTGGATCTGGAATGCTGCCTGGCGCCGCGCCTTTGGAACGTGCTCTGAGCTTATGGCTATTCCAAGCACCCAGGCAGTCCCCCTGCCCGATAATACAGGTTTTGATGCGGGCGCCTGCCTCGGCATTCCAGCGAGCACCGCCTATCATGGCGTGTTTTCCGATGGACCGGTTGAAGGCCAGACGATCCTAGTCACCGGTGGCGCAGGCGCTGTCGGTCACTATGCGATCCAGTTCGCCAAATATGGCGGCGCGCAAGTCATAACGACGGTAAGCGGCGACACAAAAGCTGCCCACGCCAAGACCGCTGGCGCAGATCATGTGATCAATTACAAAACGGAGTCTGTCCACGAGAAGGTTATGTACCTGACGCATGGCGCAGGCGTGGACCGTGTCATCGAAGTCGAATTTGGTGGCAATCTGGCCGAGATCGCCCCGGTCCTGAAAGCCGGCGCCGTTATTGCGACCTATGGCTCGATGGCGGACCCCAATCCAGCCATTCCATTCTATGATCTGATGTTCAAGAACGTCACCCTCAAGATGTATCTCGTCTACCTTCTCAGCGAAGCTGCCCGAAAGCAAACGGTCGAGGGCGTCAATGCTGCGCTCGCGAGCGGCAAGATATCTCATGCCATTGCGAAACGTGTGCCGCTCAAAGAAACCGCGCGAGCGCATGAACTTGTCGAAGCGGCAAGTGAGATGGGCAATATCATCATCGAAATATAGGCCGTCCGTGCAACTCGTCCCCCTTCTCACATTTCGAAACACGCTATCAGCCGTTCAATCCATCGGGGAGACCCCGTTCGGGCATCGGATTACCTACATTATCGGCGATGGCAGCTTCGAGGGCGAGCGCTTGCGCGGTCGCATCCTCCCGGGTGGCGGAGACTGGTTGAACCGTGGATCTGGCGGCCTTGCCCGGCTCGACGTACGCAAGACTTTCAAGACCGACGATGAGGCCCTGATTCATGTGAGTTATACGGGCCTCTACAAATTCAGCGACGGCGTCACTGCCCGGCTCGCTTCCGGTCAGGATTGCCAGTTTGGTGACACGCTTTTTCTTGCGCAAATCCAGTTCGAGACGAGCCACGCACGGTACGCCTGGTTGAATGAAACCCTCGCGATCGGTGAGGGACGTGAGACCCAGGCGGGTGTCGAATACCGCGTTTGCGCAGTCCAATAATTGGGACCGTCTCATTCTCCCTCGCCGCTTACCGCTTTCAAGAAAGACTAACCAGCCTCGCCAGTCGGCAGGAAGGCTTGCGTGCGTGTGCGCAACGCGTCTGGAATAGTGATAGCCTGGCGCGTTGTAAGATCAAAATACACCGAGATGCTCTCCAGGGACGCAGCGATTACCCGCTTCGTGAGATTGTGCAGTTCATAGTCTACCGTGATCGACTTCCCGCCAATTTTTGCCAGTGAACCGCGCACTTCCAATAGGTCGCCCGCAGCCACCTCGTCTTTGTACGCGATTGTGTGTTTCACATCTGCCCATCCGGGCCCACCCGCCGTTCCGGGCGCCCAGCCGAACACTTCACTCAGGAAATGGTAGGAGGCATCATCAAACATCGCCACATAGTGGCGCGTCGTCATGTGCCCCATCACATCACAAAGCCAGGGATGCGCAACGCCTTTGTAGACCATGATCATGCCGATTTTCTCACCAGTGCGGGCTGCGATTGCTTCTTCAGGTTCAGCGTCTTGCGTGCTTCGGACGGAGACTGGGTCGTCGCTCCCATTTTCTCGACGATTGCGCGCGCGCGCTCGACCAGTTGCGGATTCGAGGCTAGCCGCCCCTTCTGCAGGTAAAGATTGTCTTCGAGGCCGACCCGGACATGGCCCCCAAGCAGCGCAGCCTGCGCCACCATGGGCATTTCGTCCACGCCCAGCCCGAAGCCAGCCCAATTTGCGCCTTCGGGGAGATTATCGACCATGGTCATGAAATTGCGCGGTGTCGCTTCAGCGGCCCACCGCACGCCCATGCAGACCTGAAAGAGTGACGGGGAATCCAGCAGCCCCTCCTTTTGCATCTGTTTGGCAAACCAGATGTGGCCAAGGTCGAACACTTCCAGCTCTGGCTTCACGCCAACCTTCTGGAGACGTTTCGCACCAAGGCGCAACATGTCCGGGGTCGACACATAGACATAATTTCCACCCGGATAATTGAATGAACCACAATCGAGGGAGCAGATTTCCGGCAAGAGCGCTTCGACATGTTCCATGCGCTCAATCTGCCCGACCAGATCTGTCTCTTTTTCCAACACAAGTGGGTCCTCATCGGGACCGAGATACAGATCACCCCCCATGCCTGTCGTCAGATTGATAATGACATCGGTGTCGGACTCCCGGATACGATCAACCACTTCGCGATAAAGTGAGACGTCCCGGCTTGGCGCGCCTGTGTCCGGATCTCGCACATGGATGTGCGCAATGGCAGCACCCGCTTTTGCAGCTTCGATTGACGCGTGGGCGATTTCCGTTGGCGTCACTGGAACATTAGGCGAGCGCCCTGCGGTATCCCCTGAGCCAGTAACGGCGCAGGTAATAATGATATTTCGATTCATAAATTAATTTCGATCGCCGAAGCGACCGCCTTTGTTTCGCCGCTAGCTGACCTGCGTAAAGGAGCTCTCTGCGGACATCGAAAAGAACCGCTTGTGCCAAAGCACCAAGTGAGCCCGACACCCCGGCGAGCGGCCTTTGTGGTCTTTTGATTATAGAAAGTTTTAGCCCCTCAAATCAAGCCGATGGTACGCCGTCGCTTCCGCCATGGAGAGAGTGAGGCATCAGGCCGAGACGTTGGGTGTCCGGGCCGGATTGAAGAACAGCGCCTGGCCAATGGCGGCCTTGACCGTATTTTCCTGGAACGGTTTCGGAATCAGGAAGGTCGGCTCGGGGCGCTCGCCGGTAAGCAGGCGTTCGGGGAAGGCCGTGATGAAGATGATCGGCACATCCATCAGCCCGAGAATGTCACGGGCGGCATCGATACCAGACGATCCGTCGGCCAGCTGGATGTCACACAGGATGAGGCCGGGTGGATTGGCTTTGGCCATGTCGACGGCTTCGGACCGCGTGGTGGCATTGCCGGTCACTTCGTGGCCGAGATCGCCAACAAGGCTCTCGAGATCAGCCGCGATGATCGGCTCGTCCTCGATGATCAGCACCTTGGTCTTGAGATCCTGCTCGATATCGCGGTGGGCGGCATTCACGAGTTCGGCATGATCGTCCTCTGACACACCGAGAATATAGGCTGCATCCTTGACGGAGAAGCCTTCCAGGGCGGTGAGGAGAAAGGCCTGACGCTGGATCGGCGCGAGCGCCTGGAGCCGGCGATCGGCTGCGGCGTCCGATACGTCAGTGCCCCCGTCCAACCGCGCGCCGGTGCCGCCCCATATGACATGGAAAAAGCGATAGAGAGCCGTGCGCGGGTCGATTTGGCTGTCGATCTGGTCCGGATCTTCCACAAGGGCTGCCAGAGAGGCTCGGATATAGGCGTCTCCGCTGTCCTGGCTGCCCGTCAGCGCGCGCGCGTAGCGGCGCAGCAATGGCAGGTGGGGGGCGAATTTCTGTACCAAGTCCATAGTAACCCTCTTGATCTGACTCTTCGTTTACAACTCGCTGCATCCGAAAAGGTTGCATGCGCTGCCAAATTAATTGTTTTCTGGTGGAACCAATGCTGTTGCCCGCTGTTGCAGTATGTGAGTTGAACAGCAGGTACCATTCCTTGATCGAATCCAGAGTCCAGCCAATGAACAAAAAAAAACAAGCAGGCCAGCAGAAATCAGATGCTGACCTGAAACGTCGCGGTGCCAAAATTGGGGATCAGCTTCGCCGAATTTATGAAGATGTCGCCAAGGAAGAGGTTCCGGACGAGTTCCTGAAACTGCTGGAAGAGGCGGACAAGAAGAAGTCCTCGAAGCCCTCCGCGTCAGATGAGTGAGGCGCCGACAATGACAGATGATCGCAACAAACTCGACGACGCCACGTTCAAGCAGGAATTGACCGCGCTCATTCCCCATCTGCGTGCCTTTGCCCGCAGCCTGTGCCGCGATGCGTCGCTGGCCGATGACCTGGCGCAGGATGCAATGCTGAAGGCATGGAATGCCCGCGACAGCTTCCTGGCCGGTACGAACATGAAAGCCTGGGCGTTCACGATCCTGCGCAATGCATTCTATTCGGAAAAGCGTCGCAGCTGGCGCCGCCAGCCGCTGGACCCGGAAGTGGCCGAGGCAACCCTGGTGTCCAACAGCAATCCGTCGGACGCGCTCGAACTGCTTGCCTTGCGCAATGCGCTCGCCATGCTGCCCATCGACCAGAAGGAGGCCCTGATCCTCGTTGGTGCGGGCGGTATGACCTATGAGGAAGCGGCAGAAATCTGCGGCTGTGCCGTCGGTACGATCAAGAGCCGGGTTTCGCGCGCCCGCAAGGCGGTGGTCGAGATACTAGAGTCAAATTCCACCGGCTATAATAGTGACTCCGGCATGTCGGCTGAAAAAGCCTTTGACGACATCATGAAGCAAGCGGACGAGATCGCCCGTGCGCCGACAAGCTGAACCCAGCCACCCCCCAACGAATGCGAAGTCAGGATCCCTACGCAAGCGTCTCGTCATGACGCTCGTGGCGGCCCTGACTCCGATCCTGGTGTTGTCTGCCATCTCGGCCTACCTGGACGCCACCAGAGGCATGGACGACCGCCGCGCCAACCTTCTGCTGGTCGCTGACGCGTCCCTGGACGGTGTCGAACAATCGATCAACGAAGCCACACTGATGCTGACCCTGCAACGGGATGACCTGGCGCGCAGGCGCTGCAAGAAAGTGTTCAACATCCTCCAGGACCGCATCGTGCCGCTCGCGAATGTGGCCCGCTTTGATACCGAAGGGGTCGCAACCTGTTCAGCCGCATCTGATCCCGGGTGGTCCCTGCCCGATCCCGAGAACAATGCGCGGCTGAAACGCGGCGAGAAGACGGTGCGCAGCGAGACGTATTTCAGTGACCGGAGTGGCGAGTGGCTGTTTGCCATTCTCATGCGTCTTGAGAACGAAGAGGGTGCGTTTGCAGGGTCTGCAGGACTCGAGCTGCGTACCGAGCAGCTGGCATCGCTGATGCACGCCGACGCGCTGCCAGACGGCGTCGAAGTGGCGCTGCTGGACGACCGCGGCGAATCCTTTGGCAGCAAACGGTTTGCGAAGGTTGATCCCGATTGGGTCTCAAGCGTTGCGAACGCGGAATCGGCGGAACTGTTCGTCCTGACGGCCGAGGACGGCGAGTCGCTCGACGTGGTGATTCAACCCGTGGGCCCGGGCAATGTCTTTGCGGCCATCTCCCGCAAGTCGCCCGGCCTGTGGAGCGATTTCACCTTGCGCCCGGTCAGGTCGATCGGCCTGCCGCTGGTCACCTTCTCGGTGGCCTTGCTGGCGGTCTGGATCGCGATCGATTCCCTCGTCCTGCGCTGGCTGTCGCGGCTGACCCGGACGGTCCGGGTGTATGGCGCCGGTCGCTACCAGTTCAAGGCCGGGGACACGTTCGACAAGGCTCCCGACGAGATCTCCAAACTCGCCCATGCGATGGATGTGATGGCCAAGGATATCGACGAACGCGACAAGGACCTGAAACTGGCCATTGCGAGCCGCGACGAGGCCGTTCGCGAGATTCACCACCGCGTGAAAAATAATCTCCAGATCGTGACCAGCTTCCTCAACCTTCAGGGCCGCCAGCTGCGCGACCCCGAGGCCAAGGCGGCGATCTCAGCCGCGCGCCACCGGATCGACGCACTCGCGATCGTCCACCAGACGCTCTACCAGAACGAACGCCTCGAACAGGTCCGGTTGGAGCCGTTCCTCAGCGTTCTTGTCACGCACCTGTCCGAAGCCCTCGGCATGGACGAATCCCATGTCGAGATCGTCCAGACCTACGCTGACGTGGAACGCCTGGCAGACGATGCCATCCCCATGGCCTTGTTCATCGTCGAGGCCGTAACGAATGCGATGAAATACGCATTCGGGCCCGCCGGCGGCCAGATCCGTATCTCGCTCGGCGTCGACGTGGACGGGACCACTTTGGTTATCTCCGATAATGGTCGCGGATTTGATCCATCGACGACATCCGAAACCGAGAATGGCGGCGGGCTGGGGTCGAAGCTGATGACCGCCTTTTCGCGCCAATTGTCTGCCGAACTGACGGTGGATGCGAGCATAGATTGCGGCTGTCGCGTGACCCTGTTCATGCCCCGGAATGCATAAAGGCAGCGCCCTGCCCGCCCCACCTTGCCTGCCTAAAACCTGGCCTCAATGGAAATGGCGAGGTCCAATGTTTCTCCAGGCTGCAAAAATTTCCAGCCCGGCAGCGGCGGGACCGGCTGCTTCGAAAGCGCCGGTGAGATGTGAGACCGGTTCGACGCAGAAATAGGGCGCATCGGCCGGCTTATAGACCACGCAGTGTTGTGCCCCCCGGAGCGAGGTCACCGAAACCTGCAGGCCGGTCTCCGGCTGGATGATCGTGGCAGTCCCTTGCCAGCCCGCATAGCAGTGATCGAGCTCGGTCCCCGATACCGGACGTGGGCTCCCAAATCTTGTATCGGGAACCGAGCGGTTGGGAAACGAGAAGGCCCTGCCCCAAAGGCGGCGAGGCGCTGGTGGCATCGAATCGGAGCATAGTTTGATCTGTGTACGGAACATTGGGATGTAAGTCGAGCCCGGCAGGCATCGGGCTTGCATCAATATTCCTGAGTGTCAGAGCGAGGCCGATCCCACGTTCGATGACTTTGATCTCCTGAAGGCATTCATAGGCCCATGGCCACCAGCCGGTTCCCCGCAACCGAAGCAAGGCGCGCGAACCATCCGCCGCGACGACGTCCCACGGGCGCAGCCATCCCTCGCCAGGGATCGCATGGGCGTCACCGTCCCAGTTTTTCCCAAGCTGGTAGTACTGGCCCTGAAACGCGAATGCGCCATTGCGGATCCGGTTCGAGAACGGCACGAGCGGAAAACAGGCCGAATCCAGGGCGCTGGCGGCGCCGGAACCGGCATCCGGCCGCAGCACGTCCAGCCCTTCATACGTCGCAGAAATGATCCGGCCGCCGCGTAACGGATCTATCGCGACCGCATAGCCATGCGACGCGAGCTGCAACGCCGGGTGCACGATGTCCGCCATGCCTGCCCGCGGTTCCAGCCTATTCACCCAGACATGTTTCCTTGCTGTCAGCATCTTCGGCAAAACGGACATCGGAGACGGTGCCGGGGCCGGCCACGCGCAGGCTGAAGGGCGATGTCACGGAGTCGAGATCCAGCCCGGTGAAACAGATCAGCGACACGCGGATGTCTGTCCACTCGCCCGCCTTCGCATCGGCGGCGGACAAGACCTGATAGGCGGCGCAGTCTTCGCCCTCACAGCGCATGCCGATTTCGACACGGCCGCTGATATCCGGTTTCAGGGTCACGGCGAGTTCGATGTCGGCATTGGATTCGCGCATATAGTTGCGTGCCTTTCCGTCAGTGAAATCTACGGGGGATTGACCATCGTCGATGGGTGAACAGGAGCGCGTCCTCCTAAGCCCGATGATCCAGGCGCGATTGCGTGACATTGCCTGACATGTGGGCGGTCCAGTCGGCGACAAAACTGCCCTTCTCGAAGAAGGTGCCATTGGCGCGGGCCGAGACGAGTGCCTCGCTGACGGTCTCGTCGAGGTGGGCCACCTCGCCGGGCGCGGCATAGGTGAGGCCGTAACCATAGGCGAACAGGGGATCATAATCGGCATCACCGACATTGAGCGGGGTCTGTTCTGCGCGCCGGGCCCAGGAGAAGGAGAGCTTGCCACGGAAATCGAAGCGCGGCTTGCCTGCGGCTTCGCTGAACAGGAGGTCGGCGATACCGGCGCCCTCGCTGCCCGGCAGCCAGGCCGCGACGAAGGCATCCGACGCGTTGATTTCCGGATTTACCCACATCGGACGGCCCGACAGGAAGACACTGACGACCGGGATGCCGTCAGCTTTCAGCTCTTGCAGGAGCTTCCGCTCTTTCGACCCATCGATATCGTACGCGAGGTGATCAACATCACCACGGAATTCCGCATTCCGATCCTCGCCGAAGACGACGATCGCGACATCGGGCCGGTCTGTCTAGCTGCCGTCCGCACTTTAGGTGACTGCGTCCTCGACCGCTGCGATGCCATCAAGGATGGAATTCCCGTTCGGGAACATATCATTTTCCATACCGCCGCCCTGCCAGGTGAGGGTCCACCCACCGGCCTGTTTGGAAATGCTGTCGGCGCCATTGCCAGCGACGAGCACGTTCGCATCGGGACGAATGGGCAGGATGCCATTCTCGTTCTTCAGGAGAACGAGCGATTCCCCGACGGCCTGACGCGCCACCGAGCGATGGTCGGCTGAGCCGAGGAGGTCTGTGCGGCCAGACAGCGCCCGCTCTGAGGGGCGCTTTTCGTCGAACAGACCGTAATGGAGCTTTGCCCGCAGGATGCGGCGCACGGCATCGTCGAGGCGCGCTTCAGGGATAATTCCCGATTTCACTTGCGCCTGCGTATTGGTGGAAAGCCCGCGCCATCTGTCCGGTGCCATATACATGTCGAGGCCAGCCAACAGGGCTGCGGGGCAATCCTCATTGGTGCAACCATCAAGCTGGGCAATCGCGTGCCTCGGGCCGGTTTCGGTGCTTCATACTTGTAGACCTGCCGAGAGAAGAGCCTTGCCAACCTTGTATTTGGATAGTTAGAGGCTCGAGCCTCTAGTACTTTAGCTTTAAGTGGACAGAATATCAGTGAGCAAGCGCCAACCGATTACAATCAAGGAAGTCGCCGAAGAAGCCGGCGTATCCCAGATGACCGTTTCACGGGTGCTGAACAAGCAGAAGCTCGTCAAGGAGTCGACGCGCCTGCGGGTTGAAGCGGCGATTGCATCGCTCAATTATCGGCCAAACCTGATGGCGCGCGGCCTGGCAGGCGGAAAATCCAAACTCATCGGACTGGCCTATTACAACCCGAGTCCGAGCTATCTCAGCGCCCTCTTGGTCAGCGCACTGAAAGAGTGCCGCGATCTCGGGCATCACTTGGTCATTGAAGACCTTTCGGACATCGAAGGCGTTCTCGACAATTCGGTGATCGTCAAACGCCTGAGCTCCATCCGCCTCGACGGCCTGATCCTCGCCCCTCCGCTGAGCAGCAATCTGGCGCTGCTCAAATTGATGCAGGATATGGGAATTCCGGTTGTCGCCCTCAGCTATCGCGATCCTCAGTCGAACCATTCAAGCGTGGCCTTCGACGATATCGCCGCTGCCTTCACAATGACCGAGCTACTCATCGAAAAGGGGCATAAGCGGATCGGTTTCATTCGGGGACCGCGCGAGCATCCATCCTCCCCCCAGCGCCAGAGCGGTTATGAAAACGCGCTGAAAGCGCACGGAATCCCGATCGACAAGGGCCTGATCTTCGAAGGCGACTTCACCTTCAAGTCCGGCATGCAGCTTGCCGACAAGGTGCTGGACGCCAAGGAACCGCCCACGGCTGTCTTCGCCAGTAACGACGACATGGCCGCCGGCCTCATTGCGGGCACCCAGCGCCGCGGTGTGAAGATCCCGTCAGAGCTGTCGATCGTCGGGTTCGATGACACCGCCATCGCCGCCGCCATCTGGCCGCGCCTGACCACTGTGAAACAGCCCATTGCCGAAATGGCCCAGACCGCTGTCGACATGATTTCCGATATTACCAGCGCCAACTGGAACGGACAGCCTGCGCACGTGACGATTGACACGATCCAGATCATCGAACGCGAAAGCCTCACCACACCGCATTGAATTCCGCGATTGTGTTTGGCGCGCCCTGCCGGGCCCCCGATTGAAGACTTGCGCAAACAAAAACGGCAGGCGGTTCCGCCCGCCGTTTCCAATTGCCGTCTTGGAGTCCTTGCTAGCTTTGGATATCCTCAAGTTCCTTGCCCTTCGTTTCGCGCACGGCCCAGACGACAAAGAAGATCGAGATGAACGCGAAGACCGCGTACACGCCATAGGCGCCCGTGAGCGCGATTGCGGCGCATCCCAGCATCATCGGGAAGGTCCACGTGATCAGGAAGTTCGTAAACCACTGGAAAAAGCCTGCAACTGCCAATCCGGATCCGCGAATCTGGTTCGGAAACATCTCACCGAGCGAGACCCACATGACCGGGCCCCACGAGCCGTTGAAGAATGCGACATAGGCATTCGCCGCCAGAAGGGCGATCGGGCCGATACTGCCGGGCAGCATCATGCGCTCATCGACGAGGCGCGCTTGCGAAAAGCATCGGGCCAGTCGCTCCCGCTGGGCGCGGACTGGATGTACGGGGTTGTCAGCGACGACAGGCCGGGCGGTCCCCAGCTGCCATGGGAAACCGTTCGCGGCTTCACGACGATTCACAACGCGATGGTCTCGCCCCTGACCGGTTTTCCGCTCTATGCCGCCATCTGGTACCAGGGCGAAAGCCATGCAGACCGTGGCATGGCGTACCAGCCTCTGCTTGAACGGCTCGTCAAAAGCTGGAGAGCGTATTTCGGCGCGAACCTACCTGTCGTGATTGTCCAGCCGCCCGGCTATGACGGCATGCCGGACAGTCCCGGGCCGTCTGGCTGGTCCGACATACGCGAAGCCCAGCGGCGCGTTGGGGTGGATGATCCGAATACCGGACTGGCCGTAACGATCGATGCTGGCGATCGGACCGACAGCCATCCGCCCAACAAGCAGCTGGTCGTCCAGCGCATCCTGCATATCCTGGACATTCTCACGGGACAAAGTCAGGGGGCCGAGGATGGTATTGTGCCCGTCGCGTTGTTCGGGATGGAAGCGGCATCTCGCTGGAAATGCCGACCGAACAACTGAAAGTCATCGGGTCTGCATCTCCGATCGCGTTCGAAACCTGCGACGAATCCGGTAATTGCAATTGGGCCAATGCGACCCTGAACGGCACCGTGATCGACCTTATTGTGCCATCGCAGACCAACCCGTCGGAGGTCCGCTACTGTTGGGGCGACGCGCCGATCTGCAACCTGTTCTCTGGCGACGATGTCCCTTCAGATTGGAATTGGAGTGAGTGGCCAACAGGGTGCGACGACCCCCGGGACAGCAGCCCGGCGGTTCTTGATCGACTTGCCCCAACGTAACCACCAGACTCGCGTTGCGCACGACACCCCGCACCGTTGACGAAAGGCTGTCGGACCTGTCCACTTGCACTAAGGCACAGGCGCGGTGCGTGTGCTTGTTGAACAAGCTCAAGACGGTGGCCCCCGACATGACCTCATCCCGTTCTCTCGTGCCCCTGCCCTCCCAGCCAACCGATACGCCATGGCCGGTAGCGGGCTGGCCGGAAGCACCCCCGTCTGGCGACGTCGATTCATCCAACCTGAACAGACTGCTGGACCTCGCCTTCAGCGACCCCGCGCCTGAGGTGATGGGCGAAACCCATGCCTTCCTCGCGGTGCAAGGCGGGCGCATCGTCAGCGAGCGCTATTGGCGCGAATATACGGTCGGCGATACCTATCCGTCCTGGTCGGAAGCCAAGAG
>NZ_JBDNGN010000045.1:0-3863 GCF_041689225.1 Hyphomonas sp.
AGACTATTCCGGCGGGCGGATCGAACGCATCGATCTGGCGACAGGCAAGGTCGAACGCGTACTCGACACGGTGGATGGCAATCCGCTGAAAGGCCCGAATGACCTCGTTTTCGACAATGCCGGGAACCTCTATTTCACCGATCACGGCAAGACCTATTCGCGCCATCGCGATTTCGGCGGCCTGTTCTTCCTCGCCAACGGCGCGTCGGAAGCCAAGGAAATGGATTTCCATTATTCCTCGCCCAACGGCGTCGGCCTCTCGCCGGACGAACAGACGGTCTTCATGGCAGATACGATGACCGGCCGCATGTGGGCCTTCGACCTGGCCGCGCCAGGCGAGATCAAGCCCGCCTCCCCGTTCAATGGTGGCCGCGTCGTCGCCACGATGCCGGGCCTGCAATATTTTGACAGTCTCGCCATGACCGCTGCGGGCAATGTCTGCGTCGCCACAATCCTGAATGGCGGCATCACCACGATCACCCCACAGGGCGACTTCAGCCACACCCCCTTTCCGGACATGCTGGTCACCAACATCGCCTTTGGCGGCGAAGACATGAAGGACGCTTACCTGACACTGTCGAGCACAGGCCAACTGATCAAGTGCCGCTGGCCGGAGCCGGGCCTCACGCTGAACTTCAACGCCTGACGGCGGCGTCAGTCCTCGAAGACGATTTCCGGCGCAGGCTTGGACTCAAGCGTATCGAGGCCGATGGCCACGGTGCGCGCGAGATCGTGAAAGATGCGGGCGGGCTCACCATCGGCCAGCGCGGCAGGCTGCCCCGTATCACCGCCTTCGCGTATCGCCTGCAGCATGGGGATCTGACCGAGCAATGGCAGGCCCAGTGACTGCGCCGTCGCCGCACCGCCGCCCTCGCCCATCAGGTAGTGACGGTTGCCTGCGGGATCCTCGAACCAGCTCATCGTCTCGACAATGCCGAGCACGGGCACGGCTGTCTTGCTGAACATCGCCGCACCCCGCCGCACATCGGCGAGAGCGACTTCCTGAGGTGTTGTCACGATGATCGCCGCTGTCACCGGCACGCGCTGCGCAATCGCCAGCTGTGCATCGCCGGTCCCGGGCGGTGTATCAATGACAAGGATGTCCAATTCACCCCATTCGGCATCATTCAACATCTGCGTGATCGCCGACATGACAATGGGTCCACGCCAGATCATCGGTGCATCCGGGTCCGACAGGTAGCCGATCGACAGCGTCTTCATGCCATGCGCGATAACAGGGACCAGTTTTTTCGATTCGGCCGTTCCCGGCTGGGCATCCTGCGTGCCCAGCATGGTCGGGACCGACGGCCCGTAAACATCCGCATCGAGCAGGCCGACTTTCATGCCTGCCTTGGCCATCGCCGCAGCGAGATTCACCGCAATCGTCGACTTGCCTACGCCGCCCTTGGCGCTCGCCACGACCAGGATACGCGCAATGCCGGGAATCGGCGGAATACCGGATGCTTGGGACGGCGCGCCCTGCTGCATCGCCTCATCCGACAGGCGCGCGCCCTTGCCCACCCGGCGCTTAGCCGGTTCCAGCTTCACTGTCGGCAGTGCCTTCTGGGCCGTGAGAATGCTCGTCACAGCATGAACGCCAGCGACCAGTTCGGCCCGTCCTTCCGCCTCAATCCGGCGTGCCTCAGCCCCGGCCGTATCGGCTGGATCAGCCAGCAGGACTAGGATAACGCGGCCCGTATCATCCACGTCGACCGACTCCAGCCAGTCCGGTGCGCCGAGCGCATCCCGGACTTGCCTGGCCAGTTTCCGGCGAGATTTTTCCTTCGAACCAAACACCTTATATGATCCCTGCGTCATTGAACCTCTAAATGAGGCATGCACTTATCACGCAAGTTCCTATATAGAAGCCTATAAACCAAAACAGGAGGGGCTATGCCCTGGGATGACAAGACAAAATCCAGCGGCCCATGGGGCGGCGGATCAGACGATGAGCCAGGCAAGGAAGCTGGCTCGCCCTGGACGCGCCCTGGCGGCGGCTCCAGTGGTAATGGCGGCGGCGACCTTGAGCAGCAAATGAAACGCATGCAGGAGCGGTTTCGCAAGCGCCCCGGCGGCGGCGGCGGTGGCGGCGGACGTCCCAGCGGCGGAGGCGGCCCTAATTTCGGCCCGCTCGGCTTCGTCGTTCTTATCGGTATTGCGCTACTGGGCTGGCTTTCGACCAGTGTGGTGATGGTCGATCCGACGCAGCAAGCTGCCGTGTTCCGCTTCGGGAAATGGCAGACGAATTTCGGCCCTGGCCTGCACTTCCACCTGCCTACCCCGCTTGAGTCGCATGTTCTGGTCGAGGTCGAGAACCGTAGAGAGACCCGTATCGGCCAGGATCTTGAAGAGAGCCTGATGCTGACGCAGGACGAGAACATTGTCGACATCCAGTTCTCCGTGTTCTGGAAGGTCGATTCCGAGCACCCTGAAAACTTCATCCTCAACGTGAAAGAGCCAGTCGACGCGGTCGAACAGGTCGCCGAGTCGGTGATGCGCGAGGTCGTCGGCAAGACGCGACTGCAAAGCGTCATCACGACCGAGCGTGACGTGGTCCAGCAGGAAGTCGCCAAACAGGTCCAGTCCCTGCTCAACGACTATCGCGCCGGCATCCAGATTCTTGCGATCACGATCGACCGGTCCGATCCGCCCAAACAGGTGATTGAAGCGTTCAACGACGTGAACGTCGCCGAACAGGACGCCGAGACCAATATCAACCAGGCCACCCAGTTCGCCAACGAAGTCGTGCCGCAGGCCCGGGGTAGCGCGCAGCGCATCCTGCAGGAATCTGAGGCCTACCGCGACCAGGTTCTTGCCGACGCCCAGGGTGAAGCCTCGCGCTTCGAGCAGATTTACGAGGAATACCGCAAGGCGCCTCGCGTCACGCGGGAGCGCATGTATCTTGAAACCATGGAACGGGTGCTTGAGCGCTCCGACAAGCTGATCATGGATCAGGAATCGGGCGCCGTACCATACTTGCCGCTGGAACGAACGCAGCGGAAACCGAGTGGAGGACAGCAATAATGCGCGCATTTAGATGGCTCACCATCATCATCGCCGGCGCTGTTGTGCTGGTACTCATGAACTCCTTTTTCGTTGTCCGTCAGGACGAACAGGCCCTGATGCTACAGGTCGGCGAACCCAAGCAGGTTTACAACGCACCGGGCCAGGATCAGGCCGGCCTCTACTTCAAGATTCCCCTGATCCAGCAAATCGAAAAGCTCGACAAGAAGAATATCGGTCTTGATATTAAGAACATTGAAGTGCTGGCATCTGACCAGCGGCGTCTCTCCGTCGACGCGTTCGTGCGCTGGCGCATCAAGGATCCGCTCAAATTCTACCAGCGTTTCCGAACCGAGACGGTGGCTGCCCGCCAGCTCAACCAGATCACCAACTCGACCATCCGTGAAGAACTTGGCGACGTGCCAGTGCCGGAAATCATTTCCGGCCAGCGCTCACAGCTTATGGACAGGATCCGGCAGAAGGTGAACCAGCAGCTGACCGAAGATGGCATCGACATCATCGACGTCCGCATCCGCCAGGCTGACCTGCCGCAAGAAGTTGCCCAGGGCGTTTACAGCCGGATGCAATCGGCCCGTCTTCAGGAAGCCCAGCGCATCCGTGCCGTGGGTGAGGAGAAATCCCGCCTGATCCGCGCCCAGGCCAGCCGTGAAAAAACGGTGATCGAAGCCCAGGCCCGTGAACAGGGCCAGATCATCCGGGGTGAAGGCGATGCCAAGTCGACAGAGGTCTATGCCAACGCCTACAACAAGGACCCGGAATTCTTCCGGTTCCAGCGTGCCCTGATCGCCTGCGACAAGGCCATTCAGGAAGGCACCCAGGTGATCGTCAGCCCGAAAAAT
>NZ_JBDNGN010000046.1:0-56137 GCF_041689225.1 Hyphomonas sp.
GGTGACAATACGTACGGCCTATGCCGCCGGTCTCTCGATGAAGCAGGCCCGTCTCGGAGCTGGTTTGCGCAGGGCCATGCTCGTGTCGATCGAAGACGATGGCCTCGGCATTCCGCGTGAGCGTCAGGCAACAATATTCGACGTTTTTCAAAGTTCAAAGTCGGGCGCACGTGGGTTGGGGCTCTCTATTGTCAGTGAAGTCGTAACAGCACATGGCGGGCAAATCAGGGTAGACAGCGAACCGGGCAAGACCCTGTTCACCGTGCTGCTGCCTCTTGGAGATGGAGCAGACCATGGCTGAAAAGACAGTCCTTCTAGCGGAAGATGACGCGAGCATCCGGTTGATCGTCAATCAGACCCTCGTTGCAGCAGGTTACGACGTGCGAGCGACCAGTTCGACCGACGCTCTCGAGAGGTGGGTCCGAAATGGAGAGGGCGACGTCGTCGTGACCGACGTGTACCTCGGAGAGACGTCGATCTTCGATCTTTTGCCATCGTTGAAACTGGCGCGGCCAGAACTCCCCTTCATTGTCATGAGTGGCCAGAACACGATCCTGACAGCGGCGTCTGCCGCCGAGCATGGCGCGTTTGATTATTTGCCCAAGCCGTTCGACATCGACGTGTTGTCCAGCCTGGTTCAGCGCGCGCTAAAGTCGGCGCCCAAATCGTCGAGCCGCTCCATCAATCCGGAAGCGCAGAAAGCCATCAGTGACGCGGGTCTGCCGCTGATTGGGCGTTCCGATGCGATGCAGGAAGTCTACCGGATTATCGCGAAAGTGATGAATACTGAACTCACCGTCCTGATTGAAGGCGAGAGTGGCACAGGCAAGGAACTCGCTGCGCGAGCAATCCACCAGTTGGGCTCAGCCAAGGCAGGCAAGTTCGTTGCCCTCGACCTGGCAGCCTTGCCAGCTAGCGAGATCAACAAGGAGCTTTTCGGCAATAGCGACGAAGGCGGCGCGGTTCATCTCAAGGGCGGAACGCTCTATCTGGACGAAATCGGGGACCTGCCCGCTGAAGCACAGACCCAACTCGTCAAACTGTTGCGAGACTCAACGGGTGCACGTCTGATTGCTTCAACACGGCGCAACCTTGGTCGGCTCGTGGAAGAAGGCCGTTTTCGAGAGGATCTGTATTACCGTCTTAATGTCGTCCGATTGACCATGCCGCCGCTGAGGCTGCGCAAGGAAGATATTCCGGAACTCGCCCGAGCCTTTCTGATCCGGGCCCAACGACAAGGGCTGTCAGCCAAGACGCTCGACAAATCGGCTCTGGACTTGCTGACGGCGTATGACTGGCCGGGCAATGTCAGGGAGTTGGAGAACCTGATTCTGCGCCTGGCGGTCTTGAGCCCAGACGAAGCCATCACGCTCCGTGATGTCGAGCGGGAACTCAGGGCCGGGGCCACCGAGCAAAAAGGCGGCAGCGGCGGTCTTGAAAAAGACGTCGAGACATTGCTGCACCGGTACGTCATGGGAGACCTGATCGCTGGCGGAGATGCCGATGATTCTTCAGTATATTCTCGTGTTATAGATCAGGTTGAACGGCCGCTGATCAAGCTTGCCCTCTCGGTGACGGCTGGCAACAAGGTTAAGGCCGCACAACTGCTCGGGATGAACCGGAACACGCTCAGAGCGAAGATCAACGCCCTTGGAATTGCAGAAGACTGATTGACGGCACGCGAAACTGTGCTTTTAGTGCACCACTGTTGCTGAACAGACACGAACGTGTGGCGCGAAAGCAACGGGGCCGGGGTGGCCATTGTAGAGCAACGTAGAGTGTCAAACACATTGAGCCAACAGGCAACGAAGGCGAGCTGGGCCCTTTTCGAGGGCCTCTTTATCATTGCTGCGCTTGTTGCCGTGTTTGCCACATTCATCGCGATTTCTGGCGTCGATCCGGATAACCCTACCGCTGGCGCGACGCCGTGGCTGCTGGGACTGAATTTCGTCGTGATCATCGTTCTCGCGATGATCGTCGTACGAGAATATCTCGCCATCCAGGTCAGCGGCCGCGGAGAAGGCAAGGGGCGACTGGCCAAGCGCTTCGTCCTCCTGTTCGGCTTCTCGGCACTTATACCAGCCATGATCGTTGCCTTGTTCATTGGCGCATTCATTTCTCGCGGCCTCGACAACTGGCTCGGTGAGCGCGTCGATACGATCATGGAAAAGAACGCCCAGATTTTTCAGGATTACGTCGATAATTTCGAAAGCACCCTGGACGTTGATCTCCGCCTAGCTGCCCTGGATATCGAAAATTTCGCACGCGACGTCAAAGCATCGCTGGCGGAAAGTGGCGAGAACGATGAAATCAATGCTGACAGCCTGACCAAGGATGCCTCGAAGGCCTTCACGGACGGATTGCGGTCGGAACTGGGGTTTCGTGAATTCCTCACGATTGCCGTGCTGGGCCGGGACGGCGTCGAACTGATCGCGGAACAAAGCGTTCAGCAGCCGATCCTTGTGCCTCCTCCGCAGTCCGCGTTCGAGGAGGCAAATTCAGGAAATATAGCCACCACGCTTTATGAGAACAGAGGCATCGCGACAGCGTTGGTCCGTATCGAAGAGCCGCTCGACGGATACATCTACGCGGTCAAGAATTTCGACAAGAACGCGTTGGTCCAGCTGCGCGAAGCAGAAGCGGCACTAGCGCAGTACAAAAATGCAAAGCGCCGCAGCGGACGCCTGCAGTACATATTTGCCATTGGCTATTCTCAGATTGCCGCGCTCATTCTCCTGCTGGCCGGGCGCCTTGGCCTGGAGGCCGCAGGCAGAATTACGGGACCAATTGGGCGTCTTGCCGTTGCCGCGCACACCGTGCGCGACGGCGATTTGACCGTGCGGGTGCCTGTGTCCGGTCCGCAAGACGAGGTCTACGCCCTGACCAACTCGTTCAATGCGATGACCGAACAACTGGCTGAGCAACGAAATGCCCTGATTCAGGCGCGGGAAGACGAGGAAGACCGCCGGAAGTTTGTCGAGACGCTGCTGGCCGAAGTGAGTGCAGGCGTTATCCGGATGGACGGCGAGATGATCGTGACCCTGGCCAACCGGTCAGCCGCTGATGTGTTGGGCGTAGATGAGATTTTGCCGGGCCAGACCCTGGATGCAATCGCACCATTGTTCGAAAGATATGCGCGCGACACGCTTGAGCGCACCGCACCGGTTGATGCATCGCTTGATCTGAACATCAATGGTGAGGTCCGTCACATCCGCCTGAAAACAGCGCTGGATCCTGCTGGCGGCTGCGTCCTCACCTTTGACGACACGACTGGCCTGGTGAACGCGCAGCGCCAACTCGCATGGCGCGACGTTGCCCGACGGATTGCGCACGAGATTCGCAACCCACTGACGCCCATCATGTTGTCAACCGAACGCATTCGTCGTCGCTATGCCAGCGTGATTGACGATTCAGACGGGGTGTTTGATCGCTGTATTGAAACCATTCTTCGGCAGGTCGGTGATATTGGCCGGATGGTCGAGGAGTTCTCGTCGTTTGCACGCATGCCGAAACCCAACGTAGCGCCCTTCAATATGCGAACACTTCTCCAGGGCGCCGGCTTTTCGCAAAGCATGGTGTCTCCGGATGTCGAGATCAACTTCGAGACCGATTCAGATAATGCGGTGTATCGAGGCGACGAGCGTCTGCTCGGGCAGGCCTTTGGCAATCTCCTGAAGAATGCCGCGGAAGCGATAGAAGGGCTGCCGGAAGACGCCGACATTGATGGAAACATCCGCGTCGTCTTGTCGGAAGATGCAAAGGGTGTGGAAGTCACAATTGAGGACAACGGTCCGGGTTTTCCGGAGGCCGTCCGAGATCGTCTTTTGGAGCCCTACGTCACGACGCGCGAAAAGGGCACAGGCCTTGGTCTGGCGATCGTCCACCGCATCATCGCAGATCATGGCGGATCAATTTCACTCCAGAACCGTCTGGATGGCCTGAGCGGTGCACGTGTGCGCGTTTGGCTGCCCGCAAGAGGCGCCGATATGGGCGACGACGATGCCGCATCGGACAGCACTCATTCCCAAAACTCTCCCTTAAATGAACGTGCAGAGGAGCCGGCACCATGGCGTTAGATATTCTGGTTGTAGATGACGAACCTGATATTCGCGAACTCGTCTCTGGCGTGTTGAGCGATGAGGGCTATTCCGTTCGAACGGCCGACACGGCAGAGCATGCAATCGAGGAAGTGCGTATACGGACGCCGCGTCTCGTTGTGCTGGATGTCTGGCTGCAGGGAAGCCAGATGGACGGCCTGTCGCTGCTCAAGTATTTGAAGTCTATCGATCCCTTCCTTCCGGTCATCGTGATCAGTGGACATGGCAATATCGAAACAGCGGTCGCAGCGATCCGGCGCGGCGCCTACGACTTTATTGAAAAGCCTTTCAAGACAGACAGGCTACTGCACCTCATTGAGCGCGCAATTGAGTCCGCTGCATTGAAGTATGAAAACGCCGCTTTGAGAAATCGGGCAGGGGAAGATGAACATTGGATCGGCAACAGCCAGGCCGCTGCCAATCTGCGCGCGTCGATAGACAAGGTGGCTCCGACCAATTCGCGCGTCATGATCAATGGACCAGCTGGCGTCGGAAAAGAGCTCGCAGCCCGGCTTATTCATCGCAATTCGCTTCGCGAGACCGGCCCTTTTGTCGTCGTGAACGCTGCGAGCATTGCACCTGACCAAATGGAAAGTGCACTCTTTGGAGAAGAAGACGAGCAGGGCCGCACCGTGCGGGTTGGTTTGTTCGAGAAGGCGCACAATGGCACGCTGCTTCTCGATGAAGTGGCTGATATGCCCTTGGGCACACAGAACAAGATTTTGCGCGTACTGACGGAACAGCGGTTCCAGCGCGTCGGCGGGCGTTCAGATGTCAGCGTCGACGTGCGAGTCATGTCGGCGACGACCAAGGATCTTCGGATCGAAATTGAGGAAGGAAACTTCCGGGAAGATCTCTTCTACCGACTGAGTGTCGTTCCGCTCAGGGTTCCTTCGCTGGCCGAACGCCGTGACGACATAGCTGATCTCGTCAGCTACTTCACGGATCGGATTTCGGACTCGTCCGGCCTGACGCCACGCGCGTTCTCTGCTGAAGCAATGGCGGTCCTGCAATCCATGGATTGGCCGGGCAATATTCGGCAACTTCGGAATGTCGTAGAACGTATCCTCATTCTTTCGCCGTCGGATGCCAGCCGACCCGTGAGTGTTGACGAATTACCGCGCGACACAGCCGTAGGCGCCATGCAGAACGCGAAAGGAGGTTCGGCTGAACTCGTCGGGCTTTCGCTGCGTGACGCCCGAGAGCAGTTTGAACGGGAGTATCTCGCACTTCAGATCACCCGTTTTAACGGAAATATCTCCAGAACGGCCGAATTCATTGGAATGGAGCGCTCTGCATTGCATAGAAAATTAAAGGCTTTGGGCGTAGCGTCCGGTCTTTCTCGTCAGGACGGCTGAATGACCGTCGAAAGGCACTAAGAGATGCGCGTACTTATTTGCGGCGCAGGCCGCGTTGGGCATGGGATTGCCCGGCGGCTGGCGCGAGAAAAGCACGATATTACCATCATTGATGAAAACGCCGACCTCGTGGATCAGGTGTCCACGGATCTCGACGTCCGTGGCGTAACGGGCCATGCCGCTCACCCAGACGTGCTCAAGCGGTCGGGCGCCGCCGACTGTGAGATGATTATCGCCGTCACGCATTTCGATGAAATCAACATGGTGATCTGCCAGATTGCCCACACGCTGTTTTCCGTGCCTTACAAGATCGCGCGTGTCCGGGATCAATCGTATATTGACCCGGCATGGAAGAACCTTTTTTCCCGTGAGGGCCTTCCGATCGACATGGTGATCTCGCCCGAGGTTGAAGTGGGCGAGGCCATCCTTCAGCGCTTCCGCACGCCTGGAGCCGTGATGAGCGCGACCTTTGGCAAGGGCAAGGTCAAGCTTCTGGGCCTGGAAATCGATGCCAAGAGTCCACTGCTCGACACGCCTGTCGACCAGATTCGGGGCCTGTTCCCGGATCTTTCCGCCCGCATCGTCGGAATTGGACGAAACGACGTCGTGCGCGCACCTAGGTCTACGGATGTTCTGAAGCCAGAAGACCGCGCCTATATTGCCGTGCTCGACAGTCACGCAGACCGACTGACCTCGATATTTAATCGCGACAATGAGCGCCTCGACCATGTGGTCATCGTGGGTGGCGGAAACGTCGGGCTCTACGTGGCCCAGGCGCTTGAGCGCGAGAGCAACATTCGTATCCGTCTCGTGGAATCAAGCTCCAGTCGCGCGGACGCGGCTGTCGCAGGACTGAAAAGAACGATCGTGATCCAGGGTGACGGGCTAAGCCCGGAAATACTCGCGGAAGCCGGCGCTCCCAAGGCCGACTTTGTCATTGCGATCACCAATGACGACAAAACCAACCTGCTAATCTGCAATCTTGCCAAGCGGGCAGGGGCCAAACGCGCCCTTGCGCTGGTGAACGCACCAGAACTGGCTGGCCTTGCTCGCGACATGCGCGTGGATGCCGTGCTCGATCCGCGGGCCCTCACCGTTTCACAAATTCTGCTGCGCATGCGCAGGGGCCGAATTCTGGGACTTCAGTCGATCGAGGACGGATTGGCAGAAGTGGCTGAAGGGATAACGCTGGAGTCATCATCGCTGATCGGTAAAACGCTTGGATACGATGATCTTCCTGACGGCGTAACTGCAGCAGCGGTGATCCGGGATGGCAACGTCATTATTGCCGGGCCCGACGTTACCGTTCAGGCTGAAGACCACCTCATCGTATTCTACGAAGAAGGCATGGTTCGAAAAGTCGAAAAGTACTTCCGAGTAAGTCCGGACTTCTTCTGACGTCATGAATTATGCGTCCATCGTTCGGGTTCTGGCGTTGATCATGCTCATTCTGGCAGGAAGTGCGCTGCTGCCGACGCTCGTTGCCGCAATCGCGGGTGAGACGGATCAGGTCGTCGCGTTTCTCGTGATGACGATAAGCATTGCCGTCCTGGCCAGCAGCGTGTTGCTCCTGACGCCCAAGCCTGAGCGAAAAGCACGACCATCCGATGCCTTGGCGGTTGTCATCATATGGTGGTTTGTTGCACCGTTTGCCGCAGCGTTACCGTTTGTTCTGGGTGTGGCCGACCGTTCAATCCTGCATGCTATACATGAGGCGGCGTCGTGTCTCACGACAACCGGCCACACAGTCGTCCTGACGGAAGGCAGCTCATGGCCCGCCAGCCTTGTTGTCTGGCGCGGCGTCCTTCACATTTTCGGTGGCCTTGCATCGATCACGACCGCAGCCAGTGTGCTGGCCGCCATCAACCTCGGCGGGCCCGGCATTCACCGGACGGTCTTGTTCACTGTGCCTGAAACCAGCTTTTTTGATGCCGTGCCCCGCGTAGCGCGCGCGGTAGTTGTGATGATGGCCGTTTGTATTGTCGTACTTCTGGGGCTTCTCATCATGACGGGCGTTCCATTTTCCAGAGCGCTCGGAGATTCGGTAAGCGCCATTACGACCGGCCTGGTTGATCCCTACGCTTTGGGCCGACGCGCACTAGCGCCGTTCCCAAATCTCATTCTCGGAGTAGGTTTGGTCATCGGCGCGCTTGGTCTAGCCGTCTGGCTGCCCCTGAAGGACCGAAAGCCGCGTGCGGCACTCATGGATCCCGAAACACTCGTGTTTCTATTCCTGATCGCCATGTTCGCTTCATTGGTGATCCCCATCGGGGTGTCGCTCGGCGACGGAGTCGCGTGGGCTTTGTCCGACCTGTCCACCTCGGGCCTGGCATTCACCAACTCACCGGTCCGGGACACAATACCGCTTCCCATCCTTGTGCTTCCGTCCTTGATCGGCGGATCGGCCCTGTCCGCAGCGGGTGGTGTCAAAATCGCCCGACTGATCGTTTTGTCGCGACGTGCCGGTCAGGAATTCCGCCAGCTTGGCTACCGGCGCTCGGTGCTGGGATTTCGGTTCAGGGACCGAGACCTCGACGAACGAAGCGTCATCGGTGTGTGGGTGTATCTGATTGCCTACATCGTTGCTGTTTTCGTCATAATGATCGCTTTTAGTTTCCTGAACCTGCCTTTCGAAGACACGATCCGTCTCTCGATCGGAGGCCTCACCAATTCCGGGGCGCTCCTGCTCGGCCATACTGATCATTTGGACGGGGGAGCGACTAGTCTGCTCATTCTCTCGATGTTGCTCGGCAGATTGGAGATTTTGGCAGTAATTCCGGCCCTTTCTCCGAGTTTTTGGCGCGGATAAGCAGTGTTCGCACTTGCACAATTGCGCCAATCCATTTAGCTCGCGACACATAACAAGAACAATAGCAGGAATGGCCATCTCCCATGTCTTCCGAGAAAAAACAAAACTTGCAGGATACGTTCCTGAATGCTGTCAGAAAATCACGGACGCCGCTGACGGTGTTCTTGGTGAATGGTGTAAAGCTGCAAGGCGTGGTCACTTGGTTTGACAACTTCTGTGTCCTGCTCCGCGGCGACGGTCGTCCGCCCCAGCTTGTCTACAAGCATGCAATTTCAACGATTGCTCCGAGCGCCCCTGTCCAGTTGTTCGATGAAGAGTTGGAGGGGCAATAGGTCCCCTTGAACGACAAGCTCATTGATCGTCTGCCAGAGCCCGAGATTGCCGGCGCGGTCATTCCTTGGTTTTCGCCGGTAAATCGTCCGACAGAAGAGCGGATGCAAGAAACGGCTGGCCTGGTTGAAGCGCTGGGCTGCAAGCTCGCATTTGTTCACGCGGACCACATTCGAAAAGTGAATTCATCTGTGCTCTTCTCCGGCGGTTTGCTGGATCGGTTTGCAGAAGATCTCGAAGAACACAATTGCACGATCGCGGTCGTCGATGGTGCGCTTACGCCGGTTCAGCAGAGAAACCTGGAAACACGCCTGGGGGTCAAAGTCATCGACCGGACGGGCTTGATTCTGGAGATTTTCGGGCTGCGAGCCCGGACCAAAGAGGGCAGGCTGCAGGTAGAGCTTGCGCGCCTATTGTATGAGCGCTCCCGATTGGTCCGCACTTGGACACACCTCGAAAGACAACGGGGAGGCGGAGGCTTCCTCTCAGGTCCCGGTGAAAGCCAACTCGAATCCGACCGCCGCATGTTGGACGACAGGATCGTTCGATTGCGCCGGGACCTCGATGATGTTCGTCGCACCCGCGCAGTCCAGCGTGCAGGCAGGAAGCGGGGCGGTAAGCCTATCATCGCGCTCGTCGGCTATACGAACTCTGGCAAGTCGACTCTGTTCAACCGGCTTTCGGGCGCCAAGGTCTTCGCCAAGGACATGCCGTTCGCAACGCTCGATCCAACGATCCGCCGTATCGACTTGCCCACGCTAGGAGAGGCGGCGCTCATCGATACCGTTGGGTTCATCACTGACCTGCCCACCCACCTTGTTGACAGCTTCAAGGCAACTCTCGAAGAAGCGATGCAGGCAGACCTGCTGGTTCATGTCCGGGATCGCTCCAGCGCTGCCGATGTGGAGCAGGCAAAGGACGTGGACATCGTGCTTGCGCGCCTGGAGAAAGAGACCGGACTCCCGCTCCCGCCTATGATTGAAGCCTGGAACAAGTCTGATATTCTGCCTCCCGAGCGTTTCGAGGCACTTGAAATCGCAGCAAAAGGCCACACCGATACGCCAGCAGTTCTGGTATCGGCACTGCAAGGGCGGGGAATGCAATCCCTGCTCTATGAAATCGAGCATGCCCTGCTTCGCGGGGCGCGAGACGTGGCGGTTATCCTGAGCCCCCAGGACGGACGCGCCCGTGCATGGCTTCACAGTCATGGAGACGTAAACGCGGAAACCAACCTCAACGATGGACGCGTCGCTCTCAGCGTTCGCCTTCCCATAGAGCGTGTTGGTCAGTTCCAGGCTGAGTTCCCGGATATCGGGATTGATGACTAGTCTGGAGCCTTCTCGCCGCGTTTGACGCGCTGCCAGTAGGCTTCCTGTTCTTCCAACCCCAGATCGGCAAATATCACGCCATCGGCTGTGGCTTCTGCTTCCATCGCGCGGAACCGCCGTTCGAACTTCGCGTTTGCCCGTCGTAGCGCCTGTTCAGGATCAACGTCGAGACGGCGGCTCAGATTGGCCGCGACAAACAGCAGATCACCCAGTTCATCTTCGATGTCGTCCCGGATACCCGATTGAATCGCATCGCGGACTTCCTGGGTTTCCTCGGTCAGCTTGTCGAAAATTGGCTCTGCCTCAGTCCAGTCAAAGCCGACGCGCGCCGCACGGTTCTGTAGTTTTTCAGCCCGCAGCAAGGCCGGAAGCGATATGGCGACACCATCAAGCGCACTGGGGCTCGCATGGCTTGCCTTGCTCGCGCGTTCGTCTGCCTTGATGCGCTCCCATGCGTGCGTTTGTTCAACAGCCGAACGATCATCCGGGGACCTAAATACATGCGGGTGTCGCCGCACCATTTTATCTGCAATTCCGTTCGTGACATCGGTGATGTCGAAAGCGCCGTCCTCGGCAGCCATCTGGCTGTGGAAGACGACTTGGAAAAGCAGGTCTCCAAGTTCTTCCTTGAGATCGGCCATGTCGCCACGTTCAATCGCGTCGGCCACTTCATAGGCTTCTTCGATCGTGTAGGGGGCTATCGTCGAATAAGTCTGTTCGAGATCCCACGGGCACCCTGATACGGGGGTGCGTAGCTTGGACATTACGTCGATCAGTTTGAGAAATGCACGGGCCGGGGAGGATGCGTCGAAGGATTCTGTCATTGTGACCTCCTAGCGCAGGTCCCCGAAACCGAAAAGGCGCAAGCGGACCGGTCTTTGATAAGCGCTGATACGATTGGAGTTTGCCGGGCCGCGCAATCACGGCATGTCTTGCCGGTTCGTTCCAGTCCGCCTTATGGCCCTTGATGCATCTGCCGCCAGCGTGGAAGAGTGTGCGGCGGACCACGCGACGCCGGGTGGCTCGATTGGATTTGCGGACCGAGTAGGATTCCATAGCTGATGCGTTACCCTAGACTTCTGAATGAGCCTCGACAGGTGGCAACATGTTGATCACACCTGAATGTGTCGCGCCGACTGGATGTGCTTTGGGGGAGGGGCCCGTTTGGAGCCCTTCGGAAGGCTTCCTCTGGTGGGTTGATATCAAGCGAGCCAAGCTGCACCGCTATAATCCAAAGACAGGGAATACAAGGCGCTACGACCTGCCTATTCACGCAAGTGCCATCGCGTTGCACGATGGATGTCTTCTGATGGCAGGTGATCAGGAAATCGGTCTGTATGATCCCACTACCGAGGCCTACGAGCGCTGGTGCAAGCTTGACGCGGAACCAGAAACGAACCGGACGAATGACGGCGGAGTCGCTCCGGACGGCTCCTTTTGGTTCGGCACGATGGATGACCGCGAAAAAGACGCGCAAGGCGGCTATTTCCGTTTGTCGAGAGATCGCCAGATCAGCCAGTTGCGTCTCCCGTCCGTCATGATCACCAACACGATGCAATTCTCGCCGGACGGTCGGACATTCTACACGTGCGACAGTGCGGAGCAGGAAATCCTGGCCTTTGACCATGATTCCAGTACCGGTGGCCTGACCGGCCGCCGCGTGTTTGCCTCGACATATGAGTTCGGCGGCTACCCGGATGGCTCGACGATTGATTCCGAAGGCTGTCTCTGGACCTGCCTCTGGGATGCGTCCCGGGTCGTAAGGTACCGGCCCGATGGCAGTGTGGACCAGGTGATTACGCTGGCTGCACCACGACCGACGTCCTGTACTTTCGGTGGAGATGACCTCAAAACCCTGTTCATCACGACTGCGCGTGTGGGAATGAGTTTCCCGGCGCTCGATTCGCGCCCCCTCTCGGGAAGCCTGTTCGCAATATCCGTTGACGTTCCCGGCTTGCCAGCCCGGCAGTTTGGCGTGGCCAGTTAAGGGCCGCATGTTGTAAGGATGGGATGAAGTGTCTCGTCGGGGCGGAATCACCCTTGCGTACGCCGCTTTTCGGCCTCACATGCCTTCACAAATGAACGTATGCACTTTAACCGTGGACGCGGCGGATCAAAACCGCTAACCCCCCGCCTTTCAAGAAAGTGTCGAAATGGCCGACAAGGACAAGAAAAAACGCGTAGGACCCGTGACCTTCGTGCGCCAAGTGCGCGCGGAGGGAAACAAGGTGACCTGGACGACTCGCCCTGAAACTATTCAGGCGTCGATATTCGTGGTGATCATGTCGGTTCTCATCGCCTTGTTTCTCTTTGCTGCTGATTCGATTATCAGCATGGCTGTCAAAGCAATTACCGGCCTGTAGACGCAGGCCGAACAACACGTATTCAAGGAGCGCGCAGGCCCTATGGCTGAAGCCAAATGGTATATCGTCCACGCTTATTCGAACTTCGAAAAGAAGGTCGCCGCCTCGATTCTCGAGCAGGCGGAGCGTAAGGGGCTGTCCGACCTCATTGAGGATATTCAGGTACCAACTGAGGAAGTGGTCGAAGTCGCACGCGGCAAGAAAAAGACCGTCGAGCGCCGCTTTTTCCCGGGCTACGTGCTTATGAAAGCGCAAATGAGCGACGACGTGTACCACCTGGTCAAAGACACGCCGAAAGTGTCCGGGTTTCTGGGGTCCGACGGCGGCAAAAAGCCACTGCCGGTTCGCCAGCGTGAAGTGGACCGCATCCTGGGCTCGTCCACTGATTCGGCAGAAGAGCGTCCGCGGCCCAAGATATCGTTCGAAATAGGCGAGCAGGTTCAGGTCAATGATGGACCGTTCCAGGGTTTCGAGGGCGCTGTCGAGGAAATCGACGAAGCCAATGGACGCCTGAAGGTCACCGTATCCATATTTGGTCGCGGAACGCCGGTTGATCTGGAGTTCGACCAGGTTGCGAAGATCTGATTCGCGGGGATAGCAGTTTCCGGCGTCCTGTCGCTTGAATCGTCGGGAATTGGGCTGTATCTCCCAGCAATAGGCCGCCTTAGCTCAGTTGGTTAGAGCGCTGGTTTGTGGAACCAGAGGTCCTCCGTTCAAACCGGAGAGGCGGTACCATTCCCCGCTTTCTGTCGGGCAGGTATAAGATGCTTGGCAGGATTTGACGGCCAGGCAACAATCTGTTGCAATTGGGTCGCGCTGGTTGAATAATACCGGGCGATTAGGGCCATGAGTGTGTGAAACCACTCGCGGTGCCAAGTAAATATGTTTAACAGGAACTATGCGCAACGATGCGCGTATGAACCTGCGGTCGAGGGCAATCCCGTCATTCGGCACAAGAAGGGGATCGAGTATGAAAAAAGCTCTTATGTGCGCGACAGCCGCGGCCGCGTTTGCGTCTGCCGGAATGGTCGCTCAGGCTGAAGAAGGTTGGTACGGCCGGGCCGATGCAGCTTACACGGTTGATGGTCGTATGGACCATGATCCGACAGTCCAGAATGTTATCGGTTCGCTGGGCGGAAGCTCAGACGTTGAAGAAACGTATGGCGGAGACCTCGGTCTCGGCTACGGTCTGGACAACGGCTTTCGCATCGAGGGTGTGCTTGGATACAACAGTGGCGATCTGAGCGTTCCTTCGGACGTGAATGGCGTTGTGCCAGGGGCCGTCTCAAATTCACGCGGTACTCTTCAGACGACCGACCTGATGCTCAACGGCATCTACGATTTTAACCGTGAAGGCGCTTTCCAGCCCTACGTCGGTCTCGGTGTCGGCGCTGTTCGCGCTAAGGCCAAGGGACGCAATCTTGTACTCGCAACAGGAACAGACCTGTCTTCGGCAAACGGTTTTTCCGGATCAGATGCCGGCCTGGCTTACCAGGGCCTGCTCGGCTTCGGCTACAAGCTCAGCGAAAAGCTCACCATGGATGTCGGCTACAAGTATTTTGTGGCTGAGGAACTGGACCTGGACGGCGTCCATGGCGGCATTGGTTATGACGGCGACCTGACCAAGCATTCTGCTACGGTTGGCCTTCGTTATGCGTTTGGTGCGACACCACCACCACCACCGCCTCCGCCACCGCCTCCGCCACCACCTCCGCCACCACCTCCGCCGCCTCCGCCACCACCTCCGCCACCTCCGACAACGGAAACGGTTGCTCCGGAAGTTGTGTGCGCAGGTTTGAACCAGAACTTCGTTGTCTACTTCGAGTGGGACAAAGCTGATCTGACAAGCCAGGCTGCTGCGGTTATCGACCAAGCGGTTGCCAACATCACTGCAGGCGCCGGTTGTGCGCCAAGTGCCGTGTCTATTGCGGGTCACACCGACACGTCGGGCGCTAGCGCGTATAACGCGAAGCTGTCGCAGCGCCGCGCAGACATCGTGTCTTCGGCACTCGTGTCACGCGGTGTGGATGCTACGCTCATCACCGAGACGGCCAAAGGCGAAACAGATCTTGCCAAAGCCACACGTGATGGTGTTCGCGAGCCTCTGAACCGTCGTTCGGTTGTTGAGATCACCGTTCAGTAACGGATCAACACCCTAGATTTAAACGGCCCGGCAAACAGCCGGGCCGTTTTTGTTTGTACCGCCAACGACAGCCCACTTGCCCCGCATCGTTACCTATGAAACCAAGTAGCCATGAACGATCTTTCCAGACTAACGAACGATGACGAAGCCGCGCGCGAGCGTATTGAGTCTGCCGTAGCTGATATGCTGGCCCGCACCTGCGCCTGGTCAGACATGAATACAGGCAGCTGGAATATCGAGGGACTGAACGCCTTTTCCGGCGTACTGGCCAACGCGTTTTCCGAACTCGACGCTGATATTCGGCTCCAGGAAGCTCCAGGGTTCGAAACAATCGACTCGTCAGGCAACACCCAAACAGTTCATACCGCGCCGATTTTGCGGGCATCCGCGCGCACCACGGCCCCGGTTCAGGTGGTTCTGACCGGGCACTACGATACCGTGTTTCCGAAAGGGACATTTGAAGGCGTGACGGACCTTGGTGACGGTCGCTTCAACGGGCCGGGGCTCGCCGACATGAAAGGCGGCCTTTGCGTCATGCTGGAAGCCATGAAGACCTTTGAGGCCGGACCATTTCGTGATCGCCTCGGCTACCAGATCGTGATCACGCCCGATGAGGAAATCGGCAACCATGCCAGCTCGGCAGCACTGACTGAAGCGGCCCGGTCTGGCGCTCATATCGGCATGACCTATGAGCCCGCAATGGACACCGGCGCGATGGCGGGCGGACGCAAGGGCTCGGCCGTGTTTGACATTGTGCTGCACGGCAAAGCCGCGCACGCGGGCAGGGCCAAGGAAGAAGGACGAAGCGCGATTGAAGCCGCCGCTGAACTGGTCGTCGCGTTGGAAGGACTTAACGGCAAACGTGACGGCGTGACGTTCAATGTCGGCGTCATCGAAGGTGGCGGCGCGGTCAATATCGTACCCGATCTGGCCATCGTCCGATTTGGCGCACGCGCCCCTGACGCTGCTGCCGCAGCCTGGGCAACAGACTCAGTCGACCGGCTCTTTGCGCAGGCTAGGTCTAGGCCTGGCATATCGGGGCACCTTCATGGTGGATTCTATCGTCCGCCAAAGCCGCGGAACACTGCGCAGCAGGCCATATTCGCAGCGGTCCATGCAACAGGTCAGGCGATCGGTCTGGATCTCGAATTCATCGACACAGGCGGCGTCTGCGAAGGAAACAACATCTTTGCAGCCGGCGTACCCAATGTTGATACGCTCGGCGTACGAGGCGGCCGAATTCATTCACACGAAGAATTCGTCGTGACCGAGAGCTTTGCAGAGCGTGCAACCCTGTCCGCACTGCTCCTGAATCGACTGGCGGATGGGCGTATGGATGGTCCGCGCATCAAGGCAATGATGGAGAACTGAAATGCCCAGCGCCTATCTCATGCGTCCGTCGCGACTTGACGATTTTGACGCGCTGATGGAGCTCGCCCGTCAATCAGGGCCTGGATTTACGAGTTTGCCCGTCGATGAATCGATCCTGCGCGAGCGCTTGGAGAAGTCGGAACGCGCGTTCAACGGCCTCCAGAAGCGCATTGAATACGGCAAATACCTGCTCATGATGGAGGACGTTGAATCTGGCGAAGTCGTCGGTTGCTCGGCAGTCAAAGCCGGCACCGGAATAGATCAGCCATTCTTCAACTATCGCGTTATTACGCTCGCTCAGGCCAGCCATGCTGCAGGCAACATGCGCTTCGACATGGATGCACTGATCCTCACCAATGAATATGTCGGCTACACCGAAGTCGGCACGCTATTCCTGAAACCCAAGCATCGCGGAGGCGGAGCCGGACGGCTCGCGGCACAGTCGCGTTACCTGTTGATGGCTGCGGCACCTGAACGGTTCAGCGGCCACGTGCTCGCAGAACTGCGCGGCGTCGTGGACGACGATGGACGCTCGCCATTCTGGGAGTGTCTGGGACGCCATTTCTTCCGTATGGATTTCACCGAAGCCGACCGTCTTTCAGCGACCACCGACAACCAGTTCATCCTCGACCTCATGCCGAAATATCCGATCTATGTGGACCTCCTGCCGCCGGAGGCGCGCGAGGTCATCGGTCGTTGTCATTCCGAAGGCGTCGGGGCCTACAAATTGCTGCAGTGGGAAGGATTCCAGTTCGACCGGACTGTCGATATTTTCGATGGCGGACCATTGGTTGCCGCGCAGCGCCGACACCTTAGAACCATTCAAGAAAGCCGGATCGTGACGCTCAAGGCGGGAGACGTCTCCGACCGCGCCGATGCAAAGCAGGGGCTGGTGTCCTCCAATGTGCTCCCCGATTTCCGTGTGTCACTCGCGACAATGGCGGTTGGCGACGACAACGTCGCGACCCTCTCACCCTCTATCATCGAAGCCCTTCAATTGAAGCCGGGCGCTGAAGCGCGCATCTGGCTACGGAGCAAGTAATGGCAGCTGGCGTATATATCGACGGTAAATGGTCTGAGGGCAGCGGCCCGCGTTTCGAGAATACTTGCCCCGCGACAGGGGAGAAAGTGTGGGAAGGCAATTCTGCCGGCCCGGACGAAGTGACTGCCGCCGTCGACTCGGCCCGCAGAGCCTTTGCACATTGGTCGAGGTTGCCACAGGGCGACCGAACGTCGGTCCTTGAGAGGTATGCTGAGGAAATCGCGAAGCGAACGGACGCCATCGCAACCACCATCAGTCGCGACATGGGCAAGGTGCTTTGGGAGACCCGGGCCGAAGCCGCGACAATGACAGCGAAAGTCGCTGTGTCGATCGCCGCGCAGAACGAGCGGGCCGGTTCAAAATTTGAAACGGCCGCATTCGGGTCCTCGCATCTGACACATCGAGCCCATGGCGTGATGGCCGTATTCGGGCCCTTCAACTTTCCGGGTCACCTGCCAAACGGTCATATCGTGCCAGCCCTTCTTGCGGGCAATACGTGTGTGTTCAAGCCATCTGAACTGGCGCCCGGCGTTGCGGCACACATGGCCGAAGCATTCGAAGCGGCGGGCCTGCCCGAAGGCTGCCTGAACATCGTTCACGGCGCCCGCGAGACAGGCGGCGCGCTGCTTAACGCAAATATAAATGGCCTTCTATTCACGGGCTCGGCCAACACCGGCATCTTCTTCCACAAACATTTCGCTGGTCGACCGGAAGTCATTCTGGCGCTGGAGATGGGTGGCAACAATCCACTGATCATCTGGGATCCGGCAAACGTCGAGGCAGCGGCGGACATCGCGGCACAGTCCGCTTTTCTGACGACGGGGCAACGCTGTTCCTGCGCCCGCAGGATCATCCTTCCGGAAGGCAAGTTCGGCGACGCTGTCCTTGAGGCGATCATCGCGCGCGCCAAGGCCCTCAAGATCGGCTCATGGGAAGAAGAAGGTGTCTTCATGGGTCCGCTCGTGTCCGAGGCCGCCGCACAAGCCGCAACAGACTTCCAGATGATGTTGTCAAAGGCTGGCGGGAAATCACTACGCCGTCTCAAGCGCATGGACCGCGGCGGTGGTTTCGTGACGGCTGGTGTCATCGACGTTACCGAAGCGCACCATATTGCGGACGAAGAACTTTTCGGGCCGCTGATGCAGGTCGTCAGGGTCAAGACTTTCGACGAGGCACTACAGCGTGCTAACGCAACACGCTACGGTCTCTCCGGTGGTTTGGTCAGTGACGACGACGCGCTGTGGGTCCAGGCGCACCGGGAAATGCGGGCAGGCATCCTAAACCGCAACAGGCCGACAGCTGGAGCCAGTGGCGCAATGCCATTCGGCGGCCCTGGTCTCTCCGGAAACTTCCGCCCTGGGGCTTATTACGCCGCAGACTATTGCGCTTGGCCACAGGCAAGCCAGGTGTCTGACAAGGCCGAACGCATGGCTGCGCAAGGTTTTCCGCAATGACCGCTTTTGAAGTAAATTTCGATGGCCTGATCGGTCCGTCGCACAATTATGGTGGCCTGTCCGACGGCAACCTTGCGAGCGCGACGCATGCGGGGGCTGTTTCCAATCCCTGCGAAGCAGCCCTTCAGGGCCTCGAAAAGATGCGAGCAATGCTGCGGGCAGGCCTAGTGCAAGGCGTCCTGCCACCCTTGCCTCGTCCGAATTTCGATTTCCTTGTCTCGGCAGGTTTTCGAGGCACAGACGCCCAGATCATTGAAGCGGCCGCACGGCTTGCCCCGCATTTGCTCAAGACAGCGTATTCTGCCAGCAGCATGTGGACTGCAAATGCCGCCACTGTGTCGCCATCGGCGGACTCTTCAGACGGGCGCCTGCACTTCACGACGGCCAACCTTTCGACAATGCTTCACCGCAGTATCGAACATCCTGACACGACGGCGGCATTGATCTCGCTATTCGACAACGAAGACCATTTCGCGGTGCATTCCGCACTTCCCATGCATCCCGATTTTGCCGACGAGGGCGCCGCAAACCATGTCCGTCTTTGTGCCGAGCATGGCGCTTCTGGCGTAGAATTGTTTGTGTTTGGCCGGTTGGCTGGAGAAAGTACAGCCGGGTTTCCGGCACGTCAAAGTCGACTGGCAAGCGAATCTATTGTGCGGGGACACGGGCTGGCGCCCAACCGCTCGGTGCTGGTGCGCCAATCGGTCGATGCGATAGACGCTGGCGCATTCCACAATGACGTCGTCTGCGTCGGCGCACTGGATACGCTGTTTTTTCACGAACTGGCTTTTGACGATACCAAAGCTGCACTTACCGCCATCCGGCAGGCAGCAAGCGGGCTGTTCGAATTGAAACCGGTCATGGTGCCCGATGCGGAGGTCCCGATCTGCGATGCCGTCCGGTCCTATTTGTTCAATTCCCAACTGGTCCAGATGCCGGGCGAGGATCGGTTGGTTTTGATTGCGCCCACCGAAACGCAAGAGATGGAATCGAGCCGCGTATTCTGCGAAAAAATGGTCTCGGGAAACGGTCCGATCGGCCGCGTCGAATATGTCGACGTCCGCCAGTCCATGCGCAATGGTGGCGGGCCGGCATGCCTGCGCCTGCGCGTCGTGATGACAGAGGCTGAAATCAACGCCTGTCATCAGGGCGTGCTATTGGACGAGGAAGCAATCAACGAACTTCAGGATGTCATTCGGGCAACCTACCGGGACAGGCTGGCGCCGTCAGACCTTGCTGACCCGAAATTCGCCGACGAATGCCGTGCGGCGCGGGAACAGCTCCTGGCGGTGCTTGACCTTGACTCGCTCGCCTGAACGACAGGAAATCACCTATGTTGAAACTGTATGACTATTGGCGTTCGTCGGCGGCCTACCGTGTGCGCATTGCGTTGAACCTCAAAGGTGCGCGATACGAGAGTGTGCCGGTTAACATCGCACCGGGACACGACGAGCAGTTGCAGGATAGCTATCGTCTCATCAATCCACAGATGCGCGTACCGTCCATAGAAGTGGATGGACGCATCGCGGGGCAGTCGTTAGCCGTCATCGAGTGGATCGAGGAAACCATACCAGGTCCTGCCCTGTTGCCGGAAGACCCGTGGGTGCGCCTGCAGGCGCGAGCCTTCGCGGACATGATCGCGTGTGACATCCATCCCCTGAACAACCTTTCGGTACTCGCCGCGTTAAGGAAGGATTTCGGCGCAGACGATGCCGCAGTGAAGGATTGGTATCAGGATTGGATAGGGCGCGGTTTCCTTGCGCTTGAATCGATTGCACAGGACCTGCCTGAAACACGCTTGCTGTTTGGTGACGAACCGACGATCGCGGAAATCTGTCTTGTGCCCCAAGTCGCCAATGCAAGACGATTCGATATGGACCTGACCGCCTATCCCCGCCTTGTCGAAGTCGATGCGGCTTGCCGCGAGATCGCTGCGTTCGCGCGCGCCGCGCCCGAAGCCCAGACCCGACCTTCAGCCTAGTTTTCGTCTTCGGCCCGTTTCGCATCCGTATCGCCGGGGCGGCGAATGTCGATGATTTCGACTTCTTCCAGAGAGCCAAGCGGCTCAGCTGTTTTGGCAACGTTGGGTTCGAGCCACGCGGTGAGGCCCACAAGACTCTCTCCGCCGATTGGCGTGTCTTGCGATACGATCATCATTCCGTCCTGACGGCCAATTCTGACGACCGGTTGGCAGGCATCCGCCCTATCATATTGTTCAGGACAATAGTCCACCAAGGCATCAGGCGCGGACGGCACAAGCGCGATAGCCGGAAACGGTGCCTTCGCTCCCTTAGCCCGCGTAAGCCGCAGGAACCCGCCGAACCGCGCGCGAAGCGCTTCGTCTTTAGTCAATGGCGCGAGCATTTCCGGGGGAAGGGCGTGGTCGGTCGCGATGACGAAGGCGCGTCCACGATTATGCGTACGCACATAAGCCCGAAACGCTGCGGCCAGGTCGGTTGCTTCGTCCGCTTTGCGATAAAGCGGCGCGTAGACCGGGCCGATCAAAAACAAAGATTCGGCGAGCCGACCAGACTGCTCTTTGGCACGGTTTGTCTGGGATAAAAGGTCCGCTTCCGATCGAGGATCCAAACCGGTGCCCGGTCCAACGAGGATGACGTCGACGGCCCAACCATCTTTCCAGACAGGTGCGGGAGATTCGGCAGGAAGCGCGGCCCAGCTATCATTCGTGCGATAGTCAAATGCTTGCAAGGCGACTGGGACGCCGGACACGAAGAACGTCCGGTAAGCCCACGGTCCCAATCCGATACCGAGAATGACTAGAATCCCGAGAATCAAAAACACGCGCTTCATCTGGGGTCCTGACGCCTCTCTTGCTTTCAGGCGGGCTTAGGATAGCGCGGCCTTCAGTCCGGAATAGTTCGGTTGGTCGATAGACAATTGGGCAATAGTGGTCGCTTTGAGGTGCGCGAACAAGCCGGGTGTTGCAGCATCCATTTCGCCGTCCCGAATGCGAGCGCACAGGTCCCGGTTCATGGCGTCGAGCGTGGTCGTCGGGGCAGCCTTGAGGATCGCCCGGAGTCGCGTGGCTTCCTCAGATTCGGCGGCGGGACGTTGTTCGAGTTCCCGCAACAAGGTCGCGAGCACGTTCGACGCGACCCGAGCATGGAACGCCGCGTGGCCCGTAAGTTGCGGCGCCGCTGCATCGTCAATGAACGACTTTACCGCTGCAATGATTTCAGAAGGCGAGGGGGCGTCATGCATGTCAGATCGCCTTTTCGAGGAGATTCAGGAGATCGATCTCCGTTTCCGACACGCGCCGGCCTATGGCCGCACGCTCGACACTCGGGTCACCACCCGACCGGAAGGCTTCGTACATGATCATGCACATGATGCCCCATTTGAGGCTACCCATTGTTTCCCACCAGTCGATTTCGCGGGCATCGAAACGTGTGCCGCCGGCGGCCGCATAGGCGTCCAGCAATTCATCCAGTTTACCAAATCCGCCAACCCGATTCGCGATCTGGCCGAACCGCCAGGAGTTGACGCAAATCCAAGCGATATCTTCGCGCGGGTCGCCAATGTGCGAGAGCTCCCAGTCCAGAACCGAGGCAAGGCCCTGTTCATCAACGATCAGGTTGCCCAGGCGAAAGTCGCCATGCACCAGCACCGGTGGCTGGGGCACGGGCTCATTTGCCTTCAGCCAGGCAAAGGCCAGTTCGAACACCGGACGCGGCAAGTCAAAGTCTCGATAGATATTTTCATATTTCTTGATCTGGTCGGCGCCATCGCTCCGCGGCAATTCGGGAAGTGTGTCGATATCCACAGCGTGAATGCCCGCCAGAGCTTCGCCGCATTGTTTCGAAAGCACAGGACGTGCTGTCTTGTAGGCGTCGTCGCGCAAGATCTTCCGGCCCAGCGTTTCACCTTCGATACGGTGCATGATGAAGGCCTCGCCCACATCGCTGCCCGGTTCAAACACGCCCAGCACGCCCGGCACAGGCACACCTGCCATGTCGGCACAGGCGAGCAGCGCAGATTCGGTTCGCAGCGTGATGGCTTCGGATGAACGCGCAACCGATTCGCCGCCTGGTGCGCGCCGGAGAATAAGCCGGTGTGTTGCCTCGCCATCCACAACTTCGAACGCCCACGTTTCCTGGCTCGCGCCGCCGGACAAGCGCTTTAAATCCGATATTCGCGCCTTATCGCCAAAATCGCGACGCGCCCAGCTTTCCAAAGCTCTTTCAATCTGATCATTACTTCCCATCTTGGCCACAATTGCGCGGAACAAGGGGCTCGCCAAGGTATTACGCCGAGGAACCTTGCGGATCGACGATGGGAGGGGCCAGATGGCTCGACGGAAAGACTACCACAACGGCCCATTGCTGCCTGGCAAACCTCACCCCAAAAGCCTGTTCGCGTGGCTCAGGGGGCGGTTTTTCGCAGGCATGGTCATCGCTGCGCCAATCGCGGTTACCTTCCTGATTCTCCAATTCCTGATCGGTGAGATCGATAAGCGCGTTGTCCCGCTCATACCGGCCGCCCTGAATCCCGAAACCTACCTCAGATACGCGGTTCCGGGCTTCGGACTGATTGTGCTCGTCGTGTTCCTGACAATTCTGGGCGGGATCGCGACCAATCTGATCGGTCGGTCAGTCATCGGCATCGGTGACCGCATCCTCAGCCAAGTCCCGGTTGTGCGTTCACTATATTCGGCATTCAAGCAACTCGTTGAAGTATTCGCCAAGGACAATACCGACCAGTTCAGCGAAGTCGTCCTGATCGAATATCCGAAACCGGGCACATGGTGCCTGGGATTCGTGGCGTCTCCCGCCAAGGGCGAGATTGGTATCGCACTCGGTCAGGAATTCCTCGGCGTCTTCGTGCCGACGACGCCCAACCCCACGTCGGGATTTCTGATGTATGTCGAGTCGAACGAGATCATCCGCTTGAAAATGACTGTTGAGGAAGGCGCAAAGATGATCCTGTCGGCAGGACTCGTCGTGCCTGAATTCCCGCCAGTGCCAAAGACAGATGCAAAGTCGTCGAAGACGCCGAAGCCTCAGCGAGGCCTTTAGGTCAGCTTGCGGTTCCCGCGTTCAGTCGCGGGCTCAGCAATTCTCGGACGAGCCGCAAGGCCTGGCCGCGCGGGCCAGCAAGGTCCGGATCGGCCTCCACGACGGCGGTCGCATCTTTTTTGGCGATGGCAAGCAGTTCAGCGTGACGAGACAAGTCGATAATGCGATAGTCGGTGGCCCCGGCCTGGCGAACTCCCAGCATGTCTCCAGGACCGCGCAGCTTGAAGTCGGCCTCGGCAATCTCGAAGCCGTCTTCGGTCCGGCGCAGGGTTTCAAGCCGCTCGCGGGCCATATCACCCAGCGGCGGGCGATACAGCAATAGGCAGAATGACGGCTTGTCACCCCGGCCGACCCGGCCGCGCAACTGGTGCAGCTGCGCCAGGCCAAAGCCTTCGGCCCGTTCGATCACCATGATCGTCGCCTCGGGCACATCCACGCCGACTTCGATCACTGTTGTTGCTACCAATATCTTCGTCCGGCCTGATCGGAAGTCTTCCAGTGCCGAATCCTTCTCCGTTGGCTTCATCCGCCCATGCACGAGGCCGACCGGCACACCTAGTTGATCCTTCAGCGCGGCATGGCGTCCTACTGCCGTAGAATCATCGTCATCCACGTCGACCTTCGGGCACACCCAGAATGCCCGCTCACCACGCTTGATGGCGCGTCCAACAGCATCCACCACTTCCTCGATCCGCGTATCCGGCACAGCGCGGGTTTCCACCGGTTTGCGGCCTTCGGGCTTTTCATCGAGGATCGTCACGTCGAGATCCCCATGGACGGCCTGTGCCAGTGTCCTCGGAATCGGCGTCGCACTCATAACCAGCATATGCGGCGACACGGCTTTGCCGACCAGGCGCATGCGGTCTTGCACCCCGAACCGATGCTGCTCGTCGACAATGATCAGGCCGAGATTGCGAAAGACAACGGATTCCTGAAACAGGGCGTGGGTCCCGGCAATGACCTGGATAGATCCATCCGCGAGCCCGAGGAGCGTACCCTCGCGTGCCGCGCCCTTGTCGCGTCCCGTCAGCGACGCAACGGTGCAGCCGAGCGGAGACAGGAATTTGTCGAGCGTTTCGTACTGCTGCCGCGCCAACACTTCCGTCGGCGCCATGAACGCAGACTGGAACCCGCCTGCAGCAGCCTGCACAGCTGCCATGGCCCCGACCAGCGTCTTGCCGGAGCCGACATCGCCTTGCAGCATGCGTCGCATGGGCGACTGGCTCGACATGTCGTCGCTGATCTCGGCAACGGCGCGGACCTGCGCGCCGGTTTGGCGGAAGGGCAGGCTGCGGGCGAGACGGGACTGAGCGACTTGGGCCTTCGGAATCGGCGGCGCGTTGCGTCGTTTCCGGCTCGCCCTTGCGAGCGCAAATGCCGACTCCCGAGCCAGCGCCTCATCATAGGCAAGGCGCAGGCGCGCCGCATCGAATGCGGCTTCATCGTAAATCGACGGGTTATGCAGTCCTGTCAGCGCCGCCTTGAAACCAACCCAGCCTTTCTGCGCCACCAGGTGTGCATCGCCCCATTCAGGCAAATCGGCCGCCACGCTATCCAGCGCTTGTAAGGTCAGCGCGTGAACGCGCTTATTGGTCAGGCCGGCGGTCAGGCCGTAAATGGGTTCGACTTCCGGTGGCCTGTCACCCTTCGCCGGGTCCACGATATAGTCGGGATGGGTCATCTGGCGCTCGCCATTGAAGTCTTCAACGCGCCCTGAGACGATCCGGGTCGACCCGATCGGTAACTGACCCTGCAGCCAGCGCCCGTCTGCACGAAAGAAGGCCAGCGTCAGGAATCCCGTCCCGTCGAACAACTGGATCCGATGGGGCGCCTTGTCCGAATAGGGCGCTTGATAGGCATGCACTTCACCCTGCACCGTCGCGACTTCGCCGAATACCACCTGTTCGAAGCTCGCCCTCACGCGGCGATCGACCCATCGTTCCGGCAAGTGCAGCAGCAGGTCCCAGAGCGTGTCCCCGTCGACCAGCCGCTCAAGCAGGGGTCTCAGCTTCGGGCCTACGCCTGTCAGCGTTTCCAATCCGGCAAACATAGGAAAAAGACGTTCATCCCGCATGGCGCGACACTAAGCGCGCGAACTTGAGCACACAATGCGTGGTTTACGGGCGGTACCAACAGACTATATCCTTGCCTGACAACAGATGCTGGAGCATGCAATGGAAACGCGACGCCGCAAATTGACGTTCCGTGCCTGGCGGCGCGGTTTCCGTGAAATGGACCTCTACATGGGATCCTTTGCCGACAAATTCCTGCCGGACTTTGACGAAGCGCAACTCGATGAGTTCGAACGCCTGCTGGAGGTGCCCGATTGGGACGTTTATGCATGGTTGATTGGGCAGAAGGACGTACCTGACAAACACAAGGGTCCAGTGCTGGACCAGCTGGTCGCTTTCCGCTACGCCGCGCAGGCTGGTTAATACGATCAGCCGCGCCGCCCCCTGAAACGAACCTCGCCAAAGATCCTGATGACCCCTGTCGACCTTCTCAAGTCCTTGAGCGGCCCAGCCAGCTTTTCCGGTGCGCCCTTCGGCCCAGACCTCATCACGTTCTGTCGTGCACTCGAGGCGCGGGGCGGGATTGGCCTGTACGTCGCGCGCGACGACAAGAGTGCGAGCACGGCCCGCCGCCTGGCACAATTCATCTCGCCACGCCTTGACTGTGTCGACCTGCCGGGATGGGACACCTTGCCCTATGACCGGGTCAGCCCGACGCCGGGGGTTGCGGCCCGCCGGTGCGCGGGTCTCGCCCGGCTCGCCCGCTACGAACCCTCCCAGGGCGCCCTTCTCGTCGTCACGACGGCGACGTCTCTGGTGCAGCGCGTGCCGCCTGTCTCGACACTGCGCCGGGCGTCCTTTTCGGTGTCCATTGGCCAGTCCGTCAGCCAGAAGGACCTGACCGAATATCTCTCGGTGAACGGCTACGTCCGGGCAGGTACGGTACGCGAACACGGTGAGTTCGCCATTCGCGGCGGAATCATCGATATTTTCCCGCCTACTTCGAGCGAGCCCTACCGGTTGGACTTCTTCGGCGACACGCTGGAAACCCTGCGGACATTCGACACGGAGTCCCAGCGCTCGTCGGGGGATGCACGTTCAGTAGCGTTTGCACCAGTCAGCGAGATTCTGTTTGATGACACGGTCCTCAGCGGGTTTCGCGAGCACTACCTGGCGACGTTCGGCCCCCCGTCTGGCGACCCGATGTACGAATCGGCCCGTGCATCCATTCGGCGTCAGGGCGTCGAAGCATGGCTCCCGCTGTTCCATGACCACCTCGAAACCCTGTTCGATTATATTGGTGACGAGGCCCTCATCGGCTTCGGGCATTTGTCTGCCGAAGCATCAGCCGAGCGCCTCGCGCAGGCGCTGGATTACTATTCCGCGCGGCTTGACGCCGCTGGCGGCGACCCGGCAATAGCCAGGGTCCTGGCGCCATCGGCTCTTTTCCTTGAATCGTCAGAACTCGACCAGCTGCTCTCGACGCACGCCGTCGTCCGCTTCAGCCCGGCAGAAGCCACCGGGGGCGCCTATGACATGGGCGCGCGGCTTGGCAGGAATTTCGCACCGGAACGCCTGCGCCCCGACGAAAACATATTCGAAGCGGCCATCGCGCATGCGAAAGCCTTGTATGCATCCGGCAAGCCTGTTGCCTTCGCGGCCTGGTCTGCCGGGTCTGCGGATCGCCTGATTAACGTCATGGCGGATCATGGATTGCCCGATCTGGTGCAGGTCCACTCGCTCGAAGCCGTGCGCAAGACCGATTTTACTGTGGTCGAGGTTCCACTTGAGTCCGGGTTTGTGACTCCCGATCTCGCGGTGATCTCCGAAGCGGACATTCTGGGTGACCGGCTCGCGGCCCCGCGACGTCGCCGCAAGTCAGCGAGCTTCATCACGGATGCGTCCGCCCTGTCGCCGGATGATCTCGTTGTCCATGTCGATCACGGTGTAGGTCGCTATATCGGTCTGAAGACACTCGACCTCACCGGCGCGCCGCACGATTGCCTCCAACTCGAATATGCCGGCGGAGACATGATCTTCCTCCCGGTCGAAAACATTGACCTGATCAGCCGCTACGGATCGGAAGAATCTGAAAGCCAGCTTGATCGCCTCGGCGGTGCCGGCTGGCAGACCCGCAAGGCCAAGGCCAAGAAGCGCATCCTCGAGATGGCCGCAGAACTGATGGCCATCGCCGCAGAACGCGCTCTGAAACGCGCCGACGTGCTGGCGGCGGGGCAGGGGATGTATGAAGAGTTCGCGGCCCGTTTTCCATATGAGGAAACAGACGACCAGTTGAACGCGATCGAAGACGTGCTGGGAGACCTGGCGTCAGGTCGGCCGATGGACCGCCTCGTTTGCGGCGACGTGGGTTTCGGCAAGACGGAAGTCGCCTTGCGCGCCGCGTTCATGGCAGCGATGAGCGGCAAGCAGGTCGCCGTGATCGCGCCGACAACGCTGCTGGCGCGCCAGCACTACAAGACATTCTCAGAGCGCTTTGCAGGCTGGCCTCTTAAGGTGCGCCACCTGTCCCGGCTTGTCGGTCAGCGTGAGACTGTGGAAACACGTGACGGACTGGCCAACGGCAGTGTCGATGTCGTCATTGGCACACACGCGCTTCTCGCCAAGGCGATGGACTTCAAGCGCCTCGGCCTGCTGGTCGTCGATGAAGAGCAGCGCTTCGGCGTGAAGCACAAGGAACGCCTGAAGGAACTGAAGACCGACGTCCATGTGCTGACCCTGTCCGCCACGCCCATCCCGCGCACGCTCCAGATGGCGCTTACCGGCATTCGCGACCTCTCCATAATCGCGACACCACCGGTCGACCGCCTCGCTGTGCGAACCTACATCACCGAAGAAGACACCGTCACGCTTCGCGAAGCCTTGCTGCGCGAGAAGTATCGCGGCGGGCAGGCCTTCTTCGTGGCACCGCGCATCCAGGATCTCGACAAGCTGGAGAACTTCCTCTCGGCACAGGTGCCCGAAGTGTCATTCGTCGTCGCTCACGGCCAAATGGCTGCGAGCGAACTCGAAGACATCATGAACGCCTTCTACGACGGAAAATATGACGTGCTCCTGTCCACGACCATCGTTGAAAGCGGGCTCGATATCCCGCGCGCCAACACGCTGATAATCCACCGCGCCGACATGTTCGGCCTGGCCCAGCTTTACCAGCTCCGCGGGCGCGTCGGCCGCTCCAAGCTGCGCGCCTATGCCTATTTCACCACGCCACGCGATAAAGTGGTGACGGAAATGGCCGAAAAGCGCCTGAAAGTCCTGCAATCCTTGGATAGTCTCGGCGCCGGCTTCCAGCTAGCGAGCCACGATCTCGACATGCGCGGCTCGGGCAACCTGCTCGGCGACCAGCAGTCCGGCCAGGTGAGGGAAGTGGGTGTCGAGCTCTACCAGTCCATGCTGGAAGATGCCGTCAAGGCGCTTCGCTCGGGTGCACGCGGCGGCGACGAAGTCGTCGATGACTGGTCACCGCAAATCAATCTCGGCGTCGCGGTGCTTATCCCGGAAGACTATGTCGAAGATCTCACGATCCGCTTGTCGCTCTATCGTCGCCTCGCCGAGATCAGCACTGCATCCGACCGCGAGTCCTTTGCGGCTGAACTTATCGACCGGTTCGGCCCGCTCCCGGAGGCAACACGGCAATTGCTGGAGGTCACCGCGATCAAGGTACAGTGCAAGGCGCTAGGCATCTCGAAGCTCGACTCCGGCATCAAAGGTGCTGTCTTTGCCTTCCGTCCGGATACGATCATGGATCCAGCGCGATTGATGGAACTCGTCCGCACCCGTCCGAATGTGCTGAAACTCCGCCCGGACTCCAAGCTCGTCCATTCCGGACTGGGCGGCGAACCGGAACGCCGACTGGTCAGCGTCAAAGCCTTCCTCAAGGAACTGGAATCCGTCTCGGGTCTCGTATCGGCCTAGGCTGCGTCGAGACGCATGAAGGGGCCGGACAGGGCCGCTTCGAGCAGGGCTTTCGCCGTATGGAAATTTCGTTTTTCAACGACCCGCCAGTTCAGCGTGAGACTGGCGAGTTCGTCCACCTCCGCGATGGCCTCTGCAATCCGCTTCGAGAGTTGGACAGCGCCATGGTAGGAGGTCAGTGGCATCGACACTGCAATCGTGCCGGTTTCGACGACAGCCGCGCAGTCTGTTTCTCGCAAGAGGGGACCCAGACAGGTCGCGAGCCTGTCCAGGAGTCGAACATCGCTCCGGTGCTCACCAACCAGTTTCAGGGTCATGACTGACAGCGCATCAGCCCGCTGGTTCGCCACGTCTATTTGGCGTTCAAGGTGCGCCGCCAGAAACGCGCTAGAATACAAGCCTGTCATATCATCGCCAACGCCACGTGTGATTGATGCCGTTGGCCTCGCGGGCCGCAAGGCCTGATACTTCCGCGCCAGGAACGCGATCCGCTTCACCACACCCGGCTCGGGATCCTGGCATTCGATGATTTCGTCGGCATGTGAAAGCAGGTCCTGTGCGTCATCCGGCGGGCGATTGTCGCCATCAACCAACGCAAGGATCGGCAAGCCGTTGAGCATTTCCCCCGGTCCTGACCCACCCGACAAAAGCGCGCTGCTTTCGCTGGCCGCAGTCATGTCGACCAGCGCCGCTGAAAACCTGCGGGTCGACAAATAGTCGCTGGCCATGTTGCACGACAATGCGGCGGTTACAGACACGCCTCCGGCTCGCAGAGCGTTCTCCAATGACAGGAATATAGGGGAACTCTGGCCAAGATAAAGGAGTTCAGGGGCCTCATCGGGCGACGCGACGGATGCTACGATCCCCAACGCCTGCGCCGTTTCGGCGCGAATGGCGACTTCCATGCTTCGCGCCTCCCGGCGTGCCATCGCAGACAACCGCCCTTTCAACATTCCCAGGTCCCGGTCACGCCGGACCGTGAGCGCGTCAGACAGGAACAGTCCCGCGTCAGCGGTATCGAGAATGATCAATCGGCGGGTCAGACCGCGAAGGCAGGCTTTGTGGCAGGTCTCCAGCACCGCCATGGAAACGCTGGCCAAATCAATGAGAAGGGGATCGGATGCATCGAAATCCACCGCATCTCCGCTCGCATACGGGCGCATACCGCCCGATCGCAGGCGCGCGGCCACAATCTTGAACCGCACACCCGTCGCGGCGACTTCGATTGGCGGGTCCATGTAGGTCAGGTCAGGCATGAATTTCTCGAAACACTCCAGCGGTCGACGCTGGGACACCCCTTCCTTTTGCCGGTTTCACACTTAAAGTTCCGCTAATCAGGCTGCATTGGCCAATCGAGAACGGGAGAAGATGATGGCGAGTGGGCCACTGGACGGTGTCAAAATTGTTGAATTCGCTGGAATCGGTCCGGGACCGTTCTGCGGCATGCTATTGTCCGACATGGGCGCTGACGTGGTCCGCATTGATCGCGCCGGCGACGGCAAGCCTGGCCGCGCCGCGGACGTCATGAGTCGCGGACGCCGGTCGATCAGCCTGAACCTCAAGGACCCGGCGGACGTCGAAGTCGCCCTGAAACTGATCGAGAAGGCCGACGGCCTGATCGAAGGGTTCCGGCCAGGCGTGATGGAACGTAACGGCCTTGGGCCGGATCCCGTTCTCGCGCGGAATCCGAAACTCGTTTACGGTCGCATGACCGGCTGGGGACAGTTCGGCTCGCTGTCGCAAGCGGCTGGCCATGACCTCAACTATATCGCTCTGACCGGCGCGCTCCACGCCATGGGCCGCAAGGATGAACGTCCGAGCCCGCCACTCAATCTTGTCGGCGACTATGGCGGCGGCGCACTCTATCTTGCGATGGGCCTGCTTGCCGGCATCGTGAACGTCAAGAATGGCGGCAAGGGTCAGGTCATCGATGTCGCGATGACAGACGGCGCGGCGTCACTCTCCACCATGTTCTTCGGTATGAAAGCCATGGGTGTGTGGACCGATGATCGCGAGTCGAACTTGCTCGATGGCGGCGCACACTTCTATGACACGTACGAATGCAGTGACGGAAAATGGGTCTCCATCGGTTCGATCGAGCCGCAATTCTACGCACTACTGCTCGAGAAGACCGGCGTCACCGACCCGGAATTCAAGTCCCAGATGGACCGGTCGAAATGGGCTCGGCTCAAGGCCAAGCTGACCGCGATTTTCAAAGGCAAGACGCGCGACGATTGGTGCGCTATCATGGAAGGTACCGACATCTGCTTCGCGCCGGTTCTGTCCATGGCAGAGGCACCGAGCCATCCTCACAATGCGGAGCGCAAGACATTCGTCGAGGTCGAGGGCGTCGTTCAACCAGCCCCCGCGCCACGATTCTCCGGCACGCCTGCAGAAATCCAGCGGCGCCCCGCCGGACTCGGCGAGCATACCGAAGAAATCCTGCGTGACTGGCACGTCAGCCGCTGATGAGCGCGCTTGCGGGAACCACGGGCCGGCGGCGCATCTACCTGATGCGCCACGGCTTCGTGGACTATACGTCGGCAGCCGTCCGAAAGGCCCGCGACCCATCGATTGCCGTGCTGACCGAAGCGGGGGAATTCGAAGCCAAGGCGGCGGGCGTGGCGCTGTCCGAAGTTCACTTCGATCTCGCGATCTGTTCCGGGCTCAAGCGGACCCGGCAAACGGCTGAAATTGTCCTGATGGAACATCCGAATGCGCCGGCTCTTGAAGAAGAATCTCGCTTCGGCGAAGTCCGTTCCGGCCAATACATCGACTTCCATTCAGCCGAGCATCTGGCCGCCACCATGACATTCACGTTCGAGCAGGCGGGTGAGCCGGGTGCCCAGTTCCTCGAAGGGGGCGAGAAATTCTCCGATGCCCTTGAACGCATCCTGGAGGGCCTGAGCGACCTGTTGATCCGACCCGGTTGGGCCATCGCCCTCGTCGTCGCGCACGAAGTCGTCAATCGCATGGTTCTCGCCTCTGTCGTGGGGGCACCGCTCGGCGCTAGTGCGGGCTTCGAGCAGGACACCGGTTGCATCAACATCATCGATTTCGACATGGTGCCGACGGAAGACGGCACAGGCACCCAGATCGAGCGGGGCGTCGTGAAGGCGGTGAACCTGACACCGGCAAACTACCTCAAGAACGGCATGAACCTGCGCAGCCTCGAAGCTATCTTCACCCGCCCGGCTCCTGGCACTTGATCAGAATGCCGCAACTCGCCTCTCAGGTGAACATAACATAACAAGCGGGCACGGGTCCGTTCAGATAGGATTCGCTATTGACCAACCTGTCGGTGCCGCGTTTTTAGGCTTTTTGCCAGAACAACGCATTGACGTCCTTCTTGCTTTACCTCGGCCGCCCTTCGGGGCGGCCATTTTCTTGCGCCGCAGCATTTTGCGGATAAGGTCCCTCCATCTGAACAAATGGCGAGGGCTGACAATTGAAAACTGTAATGACGAGTATGCTGGTACTGGCGGCCCTGACGGCCTGCTCCCCGAAAGCACCGGCGCCCGCAGAATCAGTCCCTGAGCCCGAATCAGCCGCCCAATTGCATGAACGGCTGCTCGTGCTTGATTCCCACCTCGATACGCCTGCGAATCTTTCAAAGCCTGGCTTCGACATCATGGCCGACAATCCGAGCGTGCTCGGCAGCGTCCAGGTCGACCTGCCGAAAATGACGCGCGGAGGCCTCGATGGCGGTTTCTGGGTGATTTTCATGCCGCAAGGGCCCCTCGACGAAGCGTCCTTTGAAGCCGCAAGAACGGCGGCACTCACCCGTAGTGATGAGATTCTTACGATGGTCTCCGATCACCCCGAATCGTTTGAACTCGCCTACACATCCGAAGATGCCGCCCGCATCGCCGCAACCGGAAAGCGGATCGTCTACCAGTCCATCGAAAACAGCTATCCGATCGGGACAGACCTTTCGCTGGTGAAGACCTTCTATGACCGCGGCGTCCGCTTCATCGGCCCGGTGCATTTTCGCGATAACCAGTTCGCCGACAGCGCAACGGATCTCTCCGCCAGCGACTTCGGCGGCCTCAGCCCGCTCGGCGAGGATCTGGTGAGGGAAGCCAACCGCCTCGGCATGGTCCTGGATGGGTCCCACGCGGCTGATTCGACGGTTGATGACATGATCGCGCTGTCCACCACGCCACTGATTCTTACGCACACAGGCGTCAAGGCCGTCTACGACCACCCACGAAACATCAGTGACGATCTTCTGCGCAAGATCGCAGACGATGGCGGCGTCATTCAGATCAACGCCTATGGCGGTTATCTCGAAGCGCTCTCGCCCACGCCGGAGCGCCAGGCCGCACTGGACGAACTTCAGACGGAATTCGAAGGCATTTCGCCGATCACGGCGGATGCCGAGACGCGCGAGCGCTACATGGCCCGCATGGACGAAGTGGACGCGTCATTTCCGCCCCCTCGTTCCACGTTCGAGAAGTTCATGGAGCATATGAATCACGCCCTCGAAGTGGTCGGACCTGACCATATTGGCATGGGCGCCGACTGGGACGGCGGCGGGGGCGTCGAAGGCATGGAAGACGTATCCTTCCTGCCGAAAGTCACCGAACGCCTTCTGGCTGAGGGCTATTCCGAGGCCGATATCCAGAAGATATGGAGTGGCAACATGCTGCGGATGCTTCAGCAAGCCGAAGCGGGCAAAGAGATCCCTTTGCCCCAATAGGGCAGGGGAATACATAATTCGCGGGTTTGGTGATGTTCAGACCTTGCAAAGCCGGTTTGGCGTCTGTAAGAGGCCCGTTCCAGTTCACACGCTGAAAATGCGCAACAATCCGGATACCTGTCATGGCAGTTCCTAAGAGCAAAATCTCCAAGTCCCGTCGCGGCATGCGCCGTTCGCACGACCGGCTTGCAATGAATACGTACATTGAAGACGCCCAGTCGGGCGAGCTTCGTCGCCCGCATCACATCGACATTAAGACCGGCATGTATCGCGGTCGTCAGGTGCTTGAGCCAAAGGGCGATATCTAGTCTGGTTGCGGATTTGCGCGCACGAGACTAAGGGTTCCAGCGCCTCCCGCCATCCGGCTGGGGGCGCTTTTTACATCTGACGCCGAAAACAATTGAGGGGCACAAGACCGCCATGAGCGAGATCATCGACATTCACGCACGCGAAATTCTCGACAGCCGGGGCAATCCGACCGTGGAAGTCGACGTTACCCTTGATGATGGCTCGATTGGCCGCGCTGCCGTGCCTTCGGGCGCGTCGACTGGCGCCTATGAAGCCCACGAGCAACGCGACGGCGACAAGTCACGCTACGGCGGCAAGGGCGTCCTCAAGGCTATCGACGCCGTGAACGGCGAAATCTACAATGAACTCGAAGGCATGGACGCGACCGACCAGCGCCTGATCGACATGATGATGATCGATCTGGACGGCACGGAGAACAAATCCCGCCTCGGCGCTAACGCGATCCTGGGCGTGTCCCTGGCCGTTGCCAAGGCAGGCGCTGAAAGCTGCGCCATGCCGCTCTACCGCTATATCGGCGGCGCCAATGCCCGCGTCCTGCCAACGCCGATGATGAACATCATCAATGGCGGCGAGCATGCCGACAACCCGATCGACATACAGGAATTCATGATCATGCCGGTCAGCGCCGAGAGCCTGACGGATTCGGTCCGCATGGGCGCAGAAGTCTTCCACGCCCTCAAGAAAACGCTTAGCGATGCCGGTCACAATACCAATGTCGGCGACGAGGGTGGTTTTGCGCCAAATATCGGTTCGACCGAAGAGGCGATCGGCTTCATCATGAAAGCCATCGAAAAGGCAGGTTATGCGCCGGGCGAAGACATCGCGCTCGCGCTCGATGCGGCCTCGACCGAATTCTACAAGGACGGCAAGTACCACCTCGCGGGCGAGAGCAAGATTCTCGGATCTGACGAATTCGCCAAATACCTCGCCGACCTCTGCGGCCGCTATCCGATCATCTCGATCGAAGACGGCATGGCTGAGGACGACTGGGATGGCTGGGTCGCGCTGACCGAAATGATCGGCGACCGCATCCAGCTCGTGGGCGACGATCTCTTCGTGACGAATCCGGAACGCCTCTCGACCGGCCTCCAGAAGGGCGCTGCCAACTCGATCCTGATCAAGGTCAACCAGATCGGCACGCTGTCGGAGACGCTCGATGCCGTCGAACTGGCGCATCTTCACGCCTACACCGCCGTCATGTCCCACCGCTCCGGTGAAACCGAGGACACAACGATTGCGGATCTCGCAGTGGCCACCAATTGCGGGCAGATCAAAACCGGGTCGCTGTCCCGCTCCGACCGGATCGCGAAATACAACCAGTTGATTCGCATCGAGGAAGAGCTCGGCCCGATCGGCATCTATGCCGGCCGGTCGCGCATCAACGCGGAATAGCGCAAACGCGCGGTTAACCAATCGCGTCTACAGATTTGCGCCATGGTATCCCGCCTCGAGGCCCTTGGGCTCAGCCTGCTTGTGCTTTACTTCGCCTACCACGCATTTGCGGGGGAGAAGGGCCTTGGCCGTTGGTCGGATGCCCAGCTGGAACTCGAGGACCGCAAGGCCGATCTGGCCAGAATCGAGGCCGATCTGACGCGCCTGCGCACCGATATCCGCCGCCTCACACCGGGATCGGTCGACCCCGACTTTGTCGAAGCCCTGGCGCGCGATAAGCTGGCTTTCGTTTACCCAAACGAGATCGTCCTGATGGCGTCAGCGGGCAGCATTGCAAATTGACATAGATGTTCTGACTTGTCGCCGCGGAAACGCGCATACATAAGACGGATAAGGGATGGAGTTATCTAATGGCGACAAAACCTAAGAGTGCAAAAAAAGCACCGACAAAAACAAGCAAGGCCGACATGCTCGCATATTATCGTGCGATGCTGTTGATCAGGCGCTTCGAAGAGAAGGCCGGCCAGCTCTACGGCATGGGCAAGATTGCCGGATTCTGCCACCTCTATATCGGTCAGGAAGCGGTCGTCACCGGCATGCAGGCCTGCCTCAAGGATGGCGACCAGGTCATCACCGGTTACCGCGACCATGGACACATGCTTGCCTGCGGGCTCGATCCGAAAGGCGTCATGGCCGAACTCACCGGACGCAGTGGCGGCCTGTCCAAAGGTAAGGGCGGCTCGATGCACATGTTCAGCCGCGAGAAGAACTTCTTCGGCGGTCACGGCATCGTCGGGGCGCAGGTGCCACTTGGCACCGGTCTCGCCTTCGCCAACAAGTACAAGGACAATGGCAATGTCAGCCTCGCCTATTTCGGCGACGGCGCGGCCAATCAAGGCCAGGTCTACGAGGCCTTTAACATGGCCTCCCTCTGGGACCTGCCGGTCGTCTATGTCATCGAGAACAACCAGTATGCCATGGGCACCAGTGTTGCCCGCGCCTCGGCCGAAGTCGAACTGTTCAAGCGCGGCATCAGTTTCGAGATCGAGGGCGAAGCCGTTGACGGCATGGACGTGCTCGCGGTCAAGGAAGCCGGCGAAAGGGCCGTCAAATATGCCCGCTCCGGCAAGGGGCCCTACATTCTGGAAATGAAGACCTACCGCTATCGCGGCCACTCCATGTCCGACCCTGCCAAGTATCGCAAACGCGAAGAGGTCGACGACATCCGCACCCATCACGATCCGATCGAAGGCCTGAAGGGTCAGTTGGTCGAAGCCGGCCATGCCACGGAAGAGGAACTCAAGAACATAGACAAGGAGATCAAGGGCATCGTCAAGGACGCCGCCGACTTCTCGCTCGAAAGCCCCGAGCCCGATCCGTCCGAACTCTGGACAGATGTCCTGCGCGAAGTGGAGCCCGTCTAGATGTCCGTCGATATTCTCATGCCGGCCCTGTCACCCACCATGGAAGAGGGTACGCTCTCCAAATGGCTGAAAAAGGAGGGCGACACCGTCTCCTCCGGCGACGTGATTGCCGAAATCGAAACCGACAAGGCGACGATGGAAATCGAAGCCGTGGACGAAGGCATCCTTGCCAAAATCCTCGTGGCTGAAGGCACCGAAGGCGTCAAAGTGAATGCCGTCATCGCTGTCCTCGCCGAAGAGGGCGAAGACGCGGGCAGCGTGAAGCCGTCATCGAACGGTGTTGCAGCGCCTGCCGCCGCTCCAAAAGAACAACAAGCAGAAGCCAGCGAGTCTGCGCCCGCGCCCAAGGCCGAATCCGAAGACGCGCCCGCCGCAGCCATCCTCTCGGACCCCTCCATTCCCGAAGGCACCACCTTCACCGAAACCACGATCCGCGACGCCCTGCGCGACGCCATGGCTGAAGAAATGCGCCGCGACGAAACCGTCTTCGTCATGGGCGAGGAAGTCGCCGAATACCAGGGCGCCTACAAGGTGACCCGCGGACTGCTGCAGGAGTTCGGCGCCCGCCGCGTCGTCGATACGCCGATCACGGAGCATGGTTTTGCCGGACTCGGCGTCGGCGCCGCCTTTGGCGGACTGAAGCCCATCGTCGAGTTCATGACCTTCAACTTCGCCATGCAGGCCATCGACCACATCATCAACTCCGCCGCCAAGACGCTCTACATGTCCGGTGGCCAGATGGGTTGTCCCATCGTGTTCCGCGGCCCTAACGGCGCAGCCTCCCGCGTCGGCGCCCAGCACAGCCAGGATTATGCCGCCTGGTACGGTGCCATTCCGGGCCTCAAGGTCGTCGCGCCCTATGACGCTGCCGATGCCAAGGCCTTGCTCAAGGCCGCGATCCGCGACCCCAACCCGGTCGTCTTCCTCGAGCATGAACTCATCTACGGCACCAGCTTCCCCGTGCCAGACCTCGACGACTATGTCCTGCCCATCGGCAAGGCTGCCGTGAAACGCGCCGGAACGGACGTCACCCTCGTGGCCTATTCCCGCATGGTTGGCTTCGCGCTGCAGGCCGCCGACGAACTGGCAGAGCAGGGGATCAGCGCCGAAGTGGTCGACCTCCGCTCCATCCGCCCGCTCGACACCGCCACCGTCGTCGAAAGCGTCAAGAAGACCAACCGTATCGTCACCTGCGAAGAAGGCTGGCGTTACATGGGCATCGGCGCGGAAATCTGTGCCACGGTCGTCGCCGAAGCCTTCGACTATCTCGACGCCCCACCGGCCCGCGTCCACCAGAAGGACGTGCCCCTGCCTTACGCCGCCAATCTCGAAGCGATGAGCCTCCCCAGCGTCGCCGACATTGTCGCAGCAGCCCGCAAGGTCTGCTACGCGGATCAGGAATAGCGCCATGAGCATCAACATCACCATGCCCGCCCTCTCTCCCACGATGGAAGAGGGCACGCTCGCCAAATGGCTCGTCAAGGAAGGCGACACCGTCTCCTCCGGCGATATCATCGCGGAAATCGAGACCGACAAGGCGACGATGGAAGTCGAATCCGTCGATGAAGGCATTATCGCGAAAATCCTCGTCGCTGAAGGCACCGAAGGCGTGAAGGTCAACGCCGTCATCGCCGTGCTCGCAGAAGAAGGTGAGGATGCGTCCTCGATCAAAGCCCCCACGCCATCCACTCCCCCGGCGAAAGCCGGGGCCTCAAGCAACGAAGACAAGAAGCCCGCCGCCCAGCCTGCTCCAGCGGCAAAGCCGCAAGCTGCACCGGCACCAAAGCCACAAACCTTCGCCTCAACGCCTGTCTCCGGCGACCGCATCAAGGCCAGCCCCCTCGCCAAACGCATTGCCGGCCTCAAGGGCATCGACCTCTCCGCCCTCAAAGGCTCCGGCCCGCGCGGCCGCATTATCAAGCGCGATGTCGAAAACGCCCCGCCCGGCAAGGTTGACGCATCCGCTGCCAGATCAGGCGCGCCCGCCCCGGACGGCCTCATCCTGCCACAAATCCTCGACCACCGCGTCTATGCGCCCGACAGCTATGAGCTGAAGCCGCTCGACGGTGTCCGAAAGGTCGTAGCCAAGCGCCTCACCACCAGCTTCATGCAGGTCCCGCACTTCCCGCTGACCATCGATCTAGAGCTCGATCATCTCCTAGCCAGCCGCGTCGCCATCAATGCTGCCGCACCTGAAGGCGTAAAAGTCTCGGTCAACGACCTGCTCATCAAGGCCTGTGCCATGGCCCTGATGGACGAGCCCGACTGCAACGCATCGTACACGGACAAGGGCATCGCTTATCACAAACACGCCCATGTCTCTGTCGCGGTCGCCATCGACGGTGGCCTGATCACACCGGTCATCTTCAATGCCGAAGACAAGGGCCTCGCCGACATTTCCGAGGAGATGAAAGACCTCGCCGCCCGCGCCCGCGAGCGCAGGCTAAAGCCGCAGGAATACAGCGGCGGCACGTTCTCCATCTCCAATCTCGGCATGTTCGGCATCCGCAACTTCGCCTCGATCATCAATCAACCCGAAGGCATGATCCTGTCTGTCGGGGCGGGGGAGAAGCGCCCGGTCGTCAACGCCAAGGGCGACCTCGCCGTCGCCACGATAATGAGCGTCACGCTCACCTGCGACCACCGCGTCATCGGCGGCGCCGAAGGCGCGAAATGGCTGCAGGCCTTCAAGCGCTATGTCGAAACGCCGGAAGCGATGCTGCTTTAACGCGCGCCAAAACTCGAACGTGAAATGGGACAAGAGATGATCAAAAGTACCTGGCTAATTTTGGCGCTATCCTTGATGACCGCTTGTTCTCCACAAGCAACAGAACCGACATCGGCTCCTGAACCCGTATCAACTCCCGATCCAGTGGTTCAGTTCGATCCTGACAGGCTCAAGGCCATCGCAGACGTGTTTGCGACGGAACATGGCATGATGAACCTGTGCGGAGATGAGGTGCCCGTCCGCCTCACATTGTTCATGGCCGAACTAGGCGCATCGACAACGCCGTCCGAACTCGTGTCGAGCCTGATGGCCGCCAATGATGCGAAAATCGAAGAATTGCGTGTGACTAAAAAGGAATATGTCTGCACGCCTGAAATGTTTGAAAGCCGCGAGGCGAATTCCATGGCGGCTCAGGAAGAGTGGAACGTGATGCGAGGTGCCGAATGACCACCCAATACGACCTCATCGTCATCGGCTCCGGCCCCGGCGGCTATGTCTCGGCGATAAGGGCCAGTCAGCTCGGCCTGAAGACCGCCATCGTCGAGCGCGAGAGCCTCGGCGGCGTCTGCCTTAACTGGGGTTGTATCCCGACCAAGGCGCTGCTGCGCTCGGCCGAAGTCATGCACCTGGCTAAACACGCCAAGGATTTCGGCCTCAAGATCGACAAGGTCGAGGTTGACCTTGATGCCGTGGTCAAACGCTCGCGCGGTGTAGCCAGCCAGCTGTCCGGCGGCGTCAAATTCCTGATGAAGAAGAACAAGATCGACGTCATCGAAGGCACGGCCCGCCTCGAAAAAGGCGCGCCCGCGCCCAAGGTCATCGTCAAGGGCAAGGACGGCAAGGACACCACGCTCCAGGCCAAACACGTTATGCTCGCCACCGGCGCCCGTGCCCGCGACATCCCGCAGGCAGGCCTCGTCGCCGACGGCAAGCTGATTTGGACCTATCGCGAAGCCATGACGCCCGACGTCATGCCCAAGCGGCTCCTCGTCATCGGCTCCGGCGCCATCGGCATCGAATTCGCCAGCTTCTACAACGAGCTCGGCTGCGACGTGACCGTCGCCGAAGTCCTGCCGCGTATCCTGCCTGTGGAAGACGCTGAAATCTCAGCCATGGCCGAGAAGGATTTCAAGAAACAGGGTCTCAACATCATCACCAGCGCCAAGGTCGAAAACCTGAAAGCCGGCAAGAACACGGTCACCGCCGACATCACCAACAAGGACGGCAAGAAGGAGTCGCGCGAATTCGACCGCGCCATCCTCGCCGTCGGCATTGTCGGAAATGTCGAAAACCTTGGCCTCGAAGCCCTCGGTGTGAAGGTCGAGAAGACCCACGTAAACGTCGACGGTTTCGGCAAGACCGGCGTGCCGGGCCTCTACGCCATCGGCGACCTCACAGGCCCGCCATGGCTCGCCCACAAGGCCAGCCATGAGGGCGTCATCTGCGTCGAGTCGATTGCCGGCACCGGCAAGGCCCATGTCGAGCCGTTCGATGCGTCCAACGTCCCTGGCTGCACCTATTCGCATCCGCAGGTCGCCAGTGTCGGCCTCACCGAGGCAGCGGCAAAGGAAAAGGGCTACGACATCAAGGTCGGTCGCTTCGCCTTCATCGGAAACGGCAAGGCCATCGCCATGGGCGAAACCAACGGCATGGTGAAAACCGTCTTCGACAAGAAGACCGGCGAGCTGCTCGGCGCCCACATGATCGGCGCCGAAGTCACCGAGCTGATCCAAGGCTATGTCATCGCCCGGCAGGGCGAACTCACCGACGTGGACCTCGCCCACACCATCTTCGCGCACCCGACCATTTCGGAAACCATGCACGAAGCGGTGCTCGACGCCGACGGCAGGGCGCTTCACATCTAGGGCAGGGGCCTTGCCCGCAGGCATCCACCCTTATACGCAGGAGCCAGCCCAAATCACTGGAGGACCCTGCGTGACCCGTCACCTGTTTATCGGCCTGACTGCCCTCCTGCAGGGCGCCTCGGCGCTGATCAGGGACCGCGTCAACGGGTCCTTCGTAAACCTGCTTGGCGGCGGGATCATCCTCAGCGCACGCGGGGTTTGGTCATGACCAAAGCCATCTGCCTCAATGCCGATATCGGTGAACTGACCGGCGCCAATGGCCGCGCGCTTGACCGCGCGCTGCTGGACGTCGTCACCCGCTGCAGCATCGCCTGCGGCGGTCATGCCGGCGACCCGGAAAGCATGGCCGCCACCGTCAAGGCGGCAGACGCCCGCAACGTCCCGATGGGCGCCCACCCGTCCTACCCAGACCGCGAAGGCTTTGGCCGCAAGGAAATGAAACTGTCCCGGGTCGAGCTCAGTGCAACCTTGCTGAACCAGGTTCGTGCCCTTGCTGCCATCACCCGCGAACGCGGCGTCGCGATCTCCCACCTCAAACCCCATGGTGCCCTCTACAATACGGCCGCACGGGATGAAGACACCGCGCGCACCATTGTCGACGTGACGGTCCAGTCGCGCATTCCGCTCCTGATCGGCCCACTGAATTCCAGGCTGCAGGCGGCGGCTGACTATGCAGGCCTCCCATACCTCTCCGAAGGCTTTGCCGACAGGGCCTACGAAGCGTCCGGCGGCCTCACACCGCGCACAATGGACGGCGCCGTCATCGAGTCCGACGCAGACCGGATCCGGCAAGCGCTCCAGATCGCATCGAGCGGGACCGTCACCACCCGAACCGGCGAGACCATCGACCTCGCGGTCCGGACAATCTGCATGCATGGCGATACGCCCGGCGCCCTCGCCAGTGCGCGCAGCATCCGGGACGCGCTTCAGCATGCCGGTATCTCGGTCATCGCCGTCGAGCCATGAGTGATCCGGCCATCACCTTCTGCGGCGACGACGCGCTGCGCCTCTCTGCGCCGGGCAGGGACGAACGTCTCGCGCGCACAAGCCAGCTGCAAGCGACGGGCGATTGGATCGAAGTGGTGCCGGGCCGCCACGACGTGACCGTGCAGTTCGACCCGCTCGAACACACCCCTGCCGAGGCCATGGCGCACCTCTCCCGCACTCTTGCCACCCCCGCGCCACCCCCGTCCCGCACCCTCGAAACGGTCGAGCTACCGGTGCATTTCGGGGGTAAAAATGGGCCTGACCTCGCGGACATTTCCAACCGGACAGGCCTGTCTGAAACCGAGGTGGTTTCACGCCTCCTGTCTGAACCATTGCAGGTCGACATGCTCGGCTTCACACCCGGTTTTGCCTATATGTCGGGCCTTGATGCGGCGTGCGAAATTCCACGTCTCCTGCAGCCGCGACAACAGGTTCCATCGGGCTCGATAGGTCTCATCACAGGCCAGTGCGGCCTCTATGCCCTGGCGGGCCCCGGTGGCTGGCCGATCATCGGCCGAACGCCGGTGTCCCTGTTCGATGCCGCCTCCGACAATCCCTTCCGCCTGCAGCCCGGCATGCAGGTCCGGCTGGTCGACGCCGCCGCATCATGACCCTGACCATCCTTCAACCCGGCGTCCAGGCAACCCTTCAGGGTGCGCCGCGTATCGGGACCCGGCACCTTGGTGTACCAGCCAGCGGTCCGGCCGATCCCTTGTCCATGGCCCTCGCCAACCGCCTCGTCGGCAATGCCAGCGATGCGACCGCCATTGAAATCACCTTTGGCGGCGCAGCGATCCGGTTCGCTACACCCGTCAGCTTTGCCGTCACCGGCGCGCCGTCTGCACTGACACTTGCAGGACAGGTGATTGCTCCTCACGCCGCCCATACGGCGCAGGCGGGCGACGAACTCCACATCGCGCCCGCCCGTCAGGGCTGCCGCGTCTACGTCGCCATGGCGGCGAATATCGAGGCAAACGTGTTCCTCGGCGCGACATCGACCTATCTCCCGGCAGCCCTCGGAGGACACGCGGGCAGGGCGCTCAAGGCAGGTGACACGATCGGGCTGGCATTTATCCGTGTCACCCCATCCATGAAAACGCCGGAAGACCTGCATCCCGTCTGCAGCAACAGCTACGCATTGCGAGCCGTGGAGGGGCCGGACCTTCCAGCCTCGGCCCGTCACATGTGGGACGAAACCTTCACCGCCACGCAGCGCGCCAGCCGCATGGGTGTCGAACTCGAAGGCGCTTTTCCACACATTCCAGAGGACGTGAGCCATCCAAGCGCCGCCATCTTCCCCGGCGCGCTGCAACTCCCCCCCGGCGGACGTGGTTTCCTGCTCCTCGCCGACGCCCAGACCACCGGCGGCTATCCGCATCTGCTGCAAGTGATCCGCGCCGACGGGCACCTGCTGGGCCAGGTCCGCCCCGGTGACCGCATCCGTTTCCTGCACAGAACACAGCAGCAGGCGACCGAAGCCCTGCGTGCCAAGCAGGCCTTTCTGTCGGCATGGCTACCGGATTTTCACCTCTGAATCCGCGCCTCAGCTTGACTCCGAAGCAAAAGAACAAAATAAGAACATATGGATCTCGCAACCCTCAAGGCGAAAGGCATCGTGCGTGCCCAAACGGCGCGTTCGCCCGTGCGCGCCGTCTTTCCTTTTGGCCTTGCCCAGACCGGTGTGCATGAGCTGGCAGAGGCCGCATTCGGCGACATACCGGCGCTGACCGGCTTTGCCCTCGCCGCCCGCGCCGAGGGGCGCGGCGCCAACAGGGCAGGGGCCATTCTCTGGATCACACAGGCGGGGCTCGGCCTGGAACACGGCCTCGTGCCCGATAGCGCCCTGCGGGCTTTCTCTGCCCATCACACACCTCGGCTTGTTGTGCGTCCGGGCAAGCTGGCCGACGCGCTCTGGACCATCGAGGAAGCCATTGCTTCCAGCGCCGTCTCCCTCGTCGTCGCCGAGATATCCGGTGCCGACTTTACCGCCACACGCCGCCTCGCGCTCGCCTCCGGCCGACACGGCGTGCCCGTGGTCCTCCTGATGCCCTATGGACGGGAAGGGGCAACCGCTGCCGAGGCACGCTGGCGCGTCGCCCCCAAGCCCTCCGCCCCCAACCGTTACGATTGCCGCGCCCCCGGCACGCCCCGCTGGCACGCCGTCCTCGAGCGCTCCCGTACCGCCCCGCATCTCGCCGGGCGCAGCTTTGACCTTGAGTGGAACGATGAAACGCTATCTCTCACTATGGTTTCCGGACTGGCCGCTGGACAGGTTACGCCGCCAGCGCCTCCACGCCGCGGGCCGTCCGATGCGTCCGGCATCCGCCGGGCCAGCTGACCCGGCGCCCTTCGTCCTGACGGAAAGCGGGCAGGCGGGCCTTGTCGTTGCGGCTTCCAACCGCACAGCCCTTGGCTTCGGCATCGCGCCCGGCCTGCGCTTCACCGATGCCCGCGCCCGTGCGCCCCAGCTCCTGTCCGAAGAAATCGACCGTGAGGCCGATGCGCGGGGCCTACGGGCCCTCGCAGCCTGGATGGTCCGCTGGACACCGCTGACAGCGCTTGATGGCCTGGATGGCCTGATGCTCGAGACAACCGGCTGCGACCACTTGCATGGCGGCGAGCCAGCGATGGTCGCAGCCCTCTCGCAGCGTCTCACGCGCGCTGGCTATGTGCATAGGATCGGGCTCGCTGGCACACCCGGCGCCGCCTCAGCCCTCGCGCGCGCTGCTGCAAGGGAAGGCGTCCCGGCGCTGCTGCCTGAAGGTGCCGAACGAGACGGCCTCGCTGAACTTTCGGTCGCCGCGCTCCGCCTCTCAAACGAGGCCGTGACCCTGCTGCGCCGTTTCGGTCTCACCCGGATCGGACAGCTCTACGACATTGATCGCAAGGCCCTCGCCCGGCGCTTCCAGTCCCGCGACATGGCCGATGCGGCCTGCCTCCGGCTCGATCAGGCGCTCGGCCTCCGCATAGAACCGCTCCGACCTCTCCAACCACCTCCCGCCCATGCGGCGCGCCTGCCATGTCCCGAGCCCATCGCCAGCAGTGAAGGATTAGAAGAAGGGCTCCGGCAGCTGACAGAGACCCTTTGCGCGGATTTAGCCCAACTCGGCCAGGGCGCGCGCAGCTTTGCCTTCCACGCCTTCAAGTCCGATGGCGAGGTCTCCAGCCTCGCCGTCACTGCCGCCCGGCCGGTGCGGATGCCTGCCCACATCCTGCGCCTGTTCCGCGAAACGCTGGACAGTATCGACCCCGGCTTCGGGATCGATCTCCTCCTTCTCGAAGCGCGCCGCACCGGCCCAATGAGCGTCAGTGCCGTGGCCCTCTCCGGCGACCTCGCCGCCAGCGACACGGACGACGCGGCACTGGCCGCCCTCGCTGACCGGATCGTCGCAAAACTAGGGCCGGGAAGTGTCCAGGTGAACACGCCGCAGGAGAGCCACGCACCGGACCGGGCAGAGCACTGGCACCCCTATGACGGGGCCCTGCCACCCCCGTCCCACACCCCTGCCACCACCGGCCCACGCCCCGTCCGCATGCTCTCCCACCCCGAACGCGTCGACGTCATTGCCGAGGTGCCGGACGGCCCGCCACTGCGCTTTGTCTGGCGCCGTGTCGTGCGGACTGTCTCGCGCGCCGACGGTCCCGAGCGCATCAATCCCGAATGGTGGCGCAGCCTGCCGCCTGTAGGCGGTACTGGGAAAATGCCCCGCGCCCGGGACTATTACCGGGTCGAGGACAATAAGGGCGGGCGCTACTGGCTGTTCCGTGACGGCCTCTATGATGACGACCGTGGCGCCGCGCCTGAATGGTACGTGCAGGGCCTTTTTGCATGAGCCGGTACGCTGAACTTGCCGTCACCACGAATTTCTCCTTTCTCCACGGCGCCTCCCATGCCGGAGAACTGGTGAACCGCGCCCGCGACCTCGGCCTTGCGGCAATAGGCGTTGCAGATCGCAATACGCTTTCCGGTGTCGTACGGGCTCATCTGGCCGCCAAAGCAGCGGGCATGCACCTGCTGATCGGCGCACGCCTTGCCCCGCAGGATGGCCCCGAACTCATCTGCTACCCGACGGACCGCGCCGCCTATGGTCGTCTCTCGCGCCTGCTGTCAGACGGCAAGCTGAAGGCAGAGAAAGGCGACTGCCTGATCACCCTCGCGGAGATTTCCGCCGCCAGCGAAGGTCAGATATTCATAGCGCTTCCGCCAGAGCGTCCGGGTGCGGCTTTCGAGACAACGCTGCAGCATCTGGCCGGGCTTTGGCCGGGCTCTCTCTACCTCGCCGCGCGCTATGCCTTTCAGGGCCGCAACCGCGAGCACCTGGCCCGTCTCGCGAGCCTTGGTGCGCGTTGCGGCATTCCGATGATGGCCATCAATGATGTCATCTATCATACAGCCGCCCGCCGCCCCCTGCAGGACGTCATCACCTGTATCCGCGAGCATTGCACAATCGATACGGCGGGCTTCCGCCTCGAGGCAAACGCCGAACGCCACCTCAAGGCACCGGAAGAAATGGCCCGCCTTTTCAAGGGCTTCGAACCGGCCTTGGCGCGCACGCTGGAAATTGTCGCGCGATGCAATTTCAGTCTCGACGAACTCGCCTATGAATATCCGGATGAACCCGTCCCGCCCGGTTCGACGCCGCAGCACCATCTCGAATACCTGACATGGCAGGGCGCCGAGTGGCGTTACCCGGCGGGAATCCCGGCCCGCATTCGCGCCCAACTGAGCAAGGAACTCGACCTGATTGAAGAGCTTTCCTACGCGCCTTACTTCCTGACTGTGACCGACATCGTCGCCTGGGCCCGCTCGCAGGATATCCTCTGTCAGGGTCGCGGTTCGGCTGCCAATTCTGCCGTCTGTTTCTGCCTTGGCGTCACCAGCGTGGACCCGGCAGAGACCAGCCTCCTGTTCGAACGATTCCTCTCACGCGAACGCAAGGAACCGCCCGACATTGATGTCGACTTCGAGCACGAGCGGCGCGAGGAAGTGATCCAGTATGTCTATCGGCGCTATGGACGCCAGCGCGCCGCCCTGACGGCGACGGTCATCTCCTACCGCCCCCGCTCAGCCGTTCGCGAAGTCTGCAAGGCGCTCGGCCTGACAGAGGATATTTCCACCGCGCTCGCCGGCTGTGTCTGGGGTAGCTGGGGGGATGACATTCCGGCCTCCCAAATCGGGCAGGCGGGCCTTGATCCCGCCAGCCCGATGATCCGCCGCGCCATTGCCCTGACACGCCAGTTGATCGGCTTCCCGCGACACCTGTCCCAGCATGTCGGCGGTTTCGTCCTGACGCGCGGCCCGCTTGTCGAGACGGTTCCGATCGGCAATGCCGCCATGCCGGATCGCACTTTCATCGAATGGGACAAGGACGACATCAATGCCCTCGGCATCCTGAAGGTCGATGTGCTCGCCCTCGGCATGCTGACCTGCATTCGCAAGGCCTTCGACTTTCTCGAGGCTCATAAGGGCCTGCGCTTCAATCTGGCGACCATTCCGGCGGACGACACGGCGACCTATGACATGCTGTGCGAAGGCGACAGCCTTGGCGTGTTCCAGGTCGAAAGCCGGGCCCAGATGAACATGCTGCCGCGTCTCAGGCCACGTACATTCTACGATCTCGTCATTGAGGTCGCCATCGTCCGGCCCGGCCCCATTCAGGGCGATATGGTTCACCCTTACCTGCGGCGCCGGAAGGGGCTGGAAACCGTGCGCTACCCGAGCCCCGCGCCCGAACAGGGGCCACCCGACGAACTTGCCAAGATCCTGCAGCGCACATTGGGCGTGCCGCTGTTCCAGGAGCAGGCCATGCAGATATCCATCGATGCAGCCAAGTTCACGTCCGACGAGGCCAATGGATTGCGCCGCGCCATGGCGACGTTTCGCAAGGTCGGCACGATCCAGAATTATGAAGACATGATGGTGTCGCGGATGATTGCGCGTGGGTATCAGCCGGAGTTTGCGCAACGCTGTTTCGACCAGGTGAAGGGTTTTGGCGAATATGGCTTTCCCGAAAGCCATGCGGCTTCGTTCGCCTTGCTCGTCTATGTCTCGTCCTGGCTGAAATGCCATCATCCGGACGTGTTCTGCGCCGCGCTGCTGAACAGCCAGCCGATGGGCTTCTATGCGCCTGCCCAGATCGTGCGGGATGCGCGTGAGCATGGTGTGGAGGTGCGGCCTGTCGACGTGAATTACTCTGACTGGGACAATGCGCTGGAGCCTCTGGGTGCAAGCGATGGCCTGACCGCCGTGCGACTCGGATTCCGGCAGGTCGATGGCATACGCGAGGACGAGATGGAAGCGCTGATGGGCGCGCGCGGGCAGGGGTTTGATACGCTGGAAGAGGTGCGCCTGCGAACGGGCCTGTCCCGCCGCGCGATGGAATTGCTCGCCGCAGCGGATGCTTTTGGCTCGCTCGGCCTGTCACGACGTGAGGCCCTGTGGGCGGTCAGGGGAGACACCGCAGGAAAGGCGCTGCCCTTGTTCACGGTGGCAGATGCGGCAGAGCAGGGAGCAGACGTTGCGACACATCTGCCCCGGATGCCCGATTCCGAGCAGGTCATTCAGGATTACCAGACGACTCGGCTCTCGCTCAAGGACCATCCTCTGCAGTTTCTGCGCCCGCTCTACAGCTCACGGCGCATCCTGACGACGGCAGAAGCCGTTGGCATGCCGGATGGCCGGCGCGTGGAAACATGTGGGCTGGTGCTCGTGCGCCAGCGCCCGGGTTCGGCCAGCGGGGTCGTGTTCATCACGATCGAGGACGAGTCGGGCATTGCCAACCTCGTTGTCTGGAAACGCGTCATGGAACGCTACCGGCCGATCGTCATGGGCGCGCGCATCCTGTCCGTACGCGGGCGCGTGCAGTCGGCTGACAATGTCACGCACATTGTCGCCGAGCAGCTGATCGACCGCACCGCTGACCTGACATTGTTGTCGGAAGAACACATGTCCGCCCCGTTGAAAGGCGTGCTGTCCAATGCAGATGAAGTGAAGCGGGCGGTACAGGAAGGTCGCGGGGCGGGCGAACATGGCGACATGCATCGTCATCCGCGAAATGTGAGGATCATTCCCCGGAGTCGCGACTTTCACTAGACGGAAGTGGGCGATCATCATCCACAAGGATACGGTTGGCAGCGCCATCCGGATCGTCGAACTGGCCCGACCTCGCGGCCCACAGGAAGGCGAGCAGGCCGATCAGCCCCATACCGAGCGCGATGGGAATGAGGAACAACAGACCAGCCATTACAGACGCTCCGGCATCGTATTCAGGCGCAGCGCATTCAACGACACGAGAATGGACGAAGCCGACATCGCAATGGCCGCGACGAGCGGCGTGGCATGGCCGCTGACGGCGACAGGCACCGCCACCAGGTTATAGGCAGCGGCAAAGGCGAAATTCTGCAACATAACCGCGCGCGCCTGCTTCGCCACCGCGATCAACGGGGGCAGGGCGGCGAGCCCGCCGGAATAGACCGCGTCGCTGGCCGACCGGCTGATGTCCATGGCCCCGCCAGGCGTGACGGACGCATTGGCAAGCGCCAACGCCCCGGCATCGTTCAACCCGTCCCCGATCATCAACACGCGATGACCCGCGGCCTGCAATGCTTCGAGGCGCTCGACCTTGTCGCGTGGAGAAGCCTTGGCTGTCCAGTCGCTGATTCCCAGTTGTCCGGCCACATCGACGACGGTCTCTTCGCGATCACCCGACAGGATTTCCATGCCATACCCGGCCAGCTGTAAGGCCCGGATTGTCTGGGTCGCATCGTCAAGAATATGGTCGTTGAATTGGAACCTGACGGGCGTGTCATTGCCCTCTACGAACCAGAGAGAGCTGCTGGAGGCGACGTCAACGTCGGCGCCAACCCATTCAGCCGATCCGAGCCGGCAGGTGACGCCATCGATCACGCCTTCAAGCCCAAGGCCGGGGAATTCCCGGACATCAGACGCGACGGTCCCAGGACCTGCAGCCTCGACAAGCGCGCGCGACAATGGATGGCGGCTGGCCCGTGCCAGTTTTGCCGCATTGCCGAGAACGTCAGGCGAGACGTGGTCGGCAAGGCGCGGCGTGCCAAATGTCAGCGTGCCTGTCTTGTCGAAGATGATGTAGTCGCATTGCGCCAACCGCTCCAGCGCGTCGCCGGATTTCAGGAATGTGCCTGCGCGAAACAGGCGACCTGACGCGACCACTTGGGTCACAGGTGCGGCAAGCGCCAGCGCGCAAGGGCACGTGATGATCAGCGTTGAGACACCGATCAGCAGGGCCTCATTGGCACTCATGCCCGCCAGGAGCCAGCCAATGAAGGCGAGCAGTGCGGACGTATGGACGAAAGGCACGTACAGCGAGACGGCCCGGTCAGCGATTTTCCGGTAAGTCGAGCGGCGCTGTTCGCCTGCGTCCAGCATGCGCGCAATATCTGACAGAAGGGAATCACTGGCGGCAGCAATCGCGCGTCCCGTCAGCGGCTGGGACAGGTTTACCGTACCCGCCAGCAGGTTCATGCCTTGGGTTGCGGTACGTGGAACGCTCTCCCCGGTCACTAAGCTCTCATCGACTTCGGAGAGGCCTGTTTCCACCTGCATGTCGACTACCGCCTGCTCACCAGGTGCCAGGAGAATGCGGTCGCCCGGCTGGATCTCGCTTGCGCGAACGGAGCGGGCTTCGCCGGTCTCTCCCAATCGTGTGACGCTGCGATGTGCCATCGCCGCCAGATCGCGCGCAGACGTATGCGCTTTCCGGCGGACACGCGCGTCAAGGAAGCGGCCGATCAGGAGGAAGAAAAGCAGCATGACCGACGCGTCGAAATAGGCGTGCTCTCCGCCTCGCAAGGTTTCCGACACACTCACGCAAAACGCGATGATCACGGCGAGCGAAATAGGCACGTCCATATTGGCGTGACCGTGCTTGAGGACGTTCCAGGCTGACCGGAAGAAGACGCGGCCGGCAAATAGGATTGCGGGGAACGCGATCAGGCCGGAGAGGCCATGCAGCATCATCCGGGTCGAGGTGCCCATTTCCCCGTTGCCAGCCCACACCGAAACGGACAGGAGCATGATGTTGGCAGTAGCGAAACCAGCAACGCCCAACGCGATGAGCAGGCTGCGTTCCTCGCGCTGCTCATCCGTAATGCCGTTGCCCTGATCCTGCGGTGCAACGCCATAGCCAAGGGAACTAATCGCCGTGACGATGGGAATGGCGGTGAGCCCGCCACGCCAGGCGACTTCAAGCCCACCTGTCGACAGGTTCAGGCGAGCAGTCTCGACACCCGGGAGCGTTTTCACAGCCGATTCGATCCGACTGATGCATGCGCCGCACTTGGCGCCGCGTATCGTCAGGCTAAGACGGTTCTGTCCGTTGACGCGCCGAACAAAGGCAGAGGGGTCTGGCACGCTCGTCGTTTCGGGCGGCGCGAGACGCGTTGGACATCCGGCAACCAGATTGTTCTCAGCTTGGGTCATTTGACCATGATGACCTTTGACGCCTTGAATCCCGTGTCTGAACGACCGTCAGCGACCTCGGCGTTCAGGGCGACATGCCACGCACCTCTGGTCAGGACAGGCAGCTCGGCACGGTATTCGCCGGACCCGACAGGCAGCATGTCGACAATGATATCGCTGTCCTGTGTCGCGGCGCGTCGCAGCTCCGCAGTGACATTCCGGGACGGCAAGGCCAGCCCGTCCGCGTCAAGAATCCGCGCGACAAGCACATCGCCATCCGGCTCCTCGATCAGGCCGAGTTCCGCTTTCCAGGCCATGCCCTCCTGGTGCTTGAGCGACGCAATCGTCTGGTTGAAGTGGAGCCCCTGCAAATAGGAATGACGTACATCTTCGCCTGGAAATGATGAGAGCGCCGCCCACAGGAAGACGCCGTTCACGACGAACATCAGGCCAAAGAACCCCATCAGCCAAAACAGGACGTGGTGTCCTTTGAGGACTTTTTCATCGGTTTCCAGCGGAGGCGACAGTGTTGGCATCATTTGGCTCCAGCAGTCATGAAGGCGGCGGAACTGGTGTGGCTTTCACCAGTCATGGGATCAAGGACGGTGATATCCAGCGACGACCTGTGCGGCAGCGACGCGCCGGGCGCCGTGACGAGCAGGCGGAACCGATCAACGCCATATTGCTCTAGCGGAAGTTCCATTTCCTGAGTGCCGTCCGGTTTGGACAAGCCGATAATCTCGAATTCCGCGCCCGGCAGCCCGGAAATGGAGACCATCGTGTCGCGGGCCATCGTCGCCTTGTTGACGAGCTTGAGCGTGTAGCCATTCCGAACATCACCGTTGGCCAGCTGGACGAAAGGCGGCGAGCGGTCCTTGAGGACGTTGATTTCGAACGTGGGCTCTTTTGCGAGCCCCACGAGGATCAACGCGCTAATCGCGACCATGAGGACAGCATAAAGCACCGTACGCGTCCGAAGCAGCTTGTAGACCGGATTGCCACCTGCTGCACGTGTCGCCACGGCCAAGTCTGTATCATAGGCAATCAAGCCAGTCGGACGGCCCACGCGCGTCATGATATCATCGCAGGCATCAATGCAGAGCGCGCAATGGATACACTCAAGCTGGGCACCGTCGCGGATGTCGATGCCCATCGGACAGACCTGAACGCACTGCTTGCAGTCGATACAGTCGCCACGGCCTTCAAAACCCTGTTCCTTGCGCAGCGGCCCTCTCGGCTCGCCACGGTCGTAGCGATAAGTGACGTTCAGCGCGTATTCGTCTGTCAGGGCGCCCTGAATGCGGGGCCATGGGCACATATAGGTGCAAACCTGTTCGCGCATCCAGCCGGCAAGGAAATAGGTAGTCAGCGTTAGCATACCCGCGAAGAAGTAAGCCGTTAGCGGCGCCTGCCCGGTAAAGAACGTGCGCGCGATCGTTGGGGCGTCATGCCAGTACAGGATCAGGGCGCCGCCCGTCAGGAACGCGATAATCAGCCAGACAATGTGTTTGCCGATCTTGCGGGCGGCCTTGTTCGGCGACCAGGGCGCTTTGTCCAGCCGCATGCGAGCAGCGCGGTCGCCTTCAAACGCGCGTTCAACCCAGATGTAGAGATCGGTCCACACGGTCTGAGGACACGTATAGCCGCACCAGACGCGCCCGAGCAGTGACGTCACGAGGAACAGACCGAATGTTGCGACGATCAGCAAACCGGCCAGGTAGAATATCTCCTGCGGCCAGATTGTGATGAAGAAAAAATAGAACTTCTCACCTGCAAAATCGGCCAGCACGGCTTGGTCCGGAATGCCTTCGCCGCGCGGCCACCGGATCCACGGCACGATATAGTAGACACCGAGAGTCAGCGCCATCACCACCCATTTGACCATCCTGAACTTGCCATGCGCCAGCTTCGGATAGATCTGCTTTCGACGCTCATAGAGCGACGGCGCAGCGGGCGGCGGGTTCGGGGCCTTGGGAGGGTTTGCGACGTGATCCATGGTCGTGATTATTCGCCACCGCCGAGAGAGTGAACGTAAAGGGCCAGCGCCTTGATCGTCGGGTCGTCCAGACGGCCCTGCCAGGCCGGCATATGAGCATTGCGGGCATTGGCGATAGTCGCCGCAATGTCAGCAGGCTCCCCGCCAAAAATCCACTCGGCATCGGTCAGGTCTGGTGCGCCGATATTGCGGTCACCTTTGGCGTTGGCGCCATGGCAGGTTGCACATTGCAGCGCGAAGATGGTTGAACCCTCAGCTGCTGCAGAGGCATCCGTGTCGCGTCCCGAAAAACTCAGCACATGCTGGACGAGGTCATCGATTTCCGAAGACATCAAAAGCTTGTCGCGGCCAAAGGCCGGCATGGCGGAAAAGCGCGTGGCATCGTCTCCTTCGTGACGGATGCCATGCCGGACGGTCTGCTCGATCCCTTCAAGCGTGCCCGACCAGAGCCATACGTCGTCGGCGAGCATCGGATAACCTTTCGCGCCGCGGCCGCCGGAACCATGGCACGTCGCGCAATTGTCGCCGAAGGCGCTTTCGCCCATTGCCATGGCGAATTGCTGCAAGTTCAGGTCATTCTGGATTTCCGTCAGCGAGGCCGCCATCAGGCGTTGAGAGGCGACACCGCGTTCTGCTTTCATGGTGGCAACCTGTTCGGACACACTTGTTCGGTCGGATTGGCCAAGAAGCCCAGGTGTGTTCGTGCCGCCAAAGCCGGGAAGTGCCGGGATGGCGGGCATGAGAACAATATAGATGAATGCCCATGCGATGGAGATGTACCAGACGATCAGCCACCAGCGCGGAAGCGGATTGTTGAGTTCCTGGATTCCATCCCAGGTATGCCCGGTGGTTTCGACACCGGAGTGTGCATCGATTTCCGTGTGTTGATCACTCATCACCAGGCTCCTTGTCTTCGAGCGGCAGGTAGGCTGCCTCGCGGAATTTCGCCTTGTTCGACGGCCAGAGCGCATAAACTACCGCGACAGCAAACATCCCGACGAACCAGGCCAGGCCCCAGGTTTGCGCAAATTTCGAAAGCATTTCGTGCATGTCAGGCTCCTAGCGGCGGTTGCTGAGGTCATCAGCTTCGTAGGTGGAGAAGTCGACGAGCGTTCCGGTCATCTGAAGATAGGCAACCAAGGCGTCCATCTCGGTGATACGCGACGGATCGCCGTCATAATCCCCGACGATAACGGTACCCTTACGTCCTGCAGCGGCTTCATATCGCGCAACCAACGCATCCTGATTGTCATAATCGGCATTCGGATCCGCCTGGGCGACCAGGTCGGCTTTGGCATTTTCAATCATTTCGTCTGAATAGGGCACGCCTTCAAAACGAAGCGCTTTCAGATGATCTCCAACGTCTTCGAAATGGACCAAGTTGTCTGACAGGAACGCATAGGGCGGCATGACCGATTCCGGCACGACAGAACGTGGGTCCCGGAGGTGATCGACATGCCATTCATCGGAATACTTGCCGCCAAGGCGCGCAAGATCCGGGCCGGTCCGTTTCGAACCCCATTGGAATGGGTGGTCATACATGCTTTCTGCGGCGAGCGAATAGTGGCCGTAGCGCTCAACCTCGTCACGCAGCGGGCGCACCATCTGCGAGTGGCACGTATAGCAGCCTTCCCGGATATAAATGTTTCGTCCGGTCAATTCGAGCGGCGTGTAAGGCCGCATGCCCACAACTTTCTCGATCGTATTCTCGAGATAGAAGAGGGGTGCGATCTCGACGATGCCACCGACGGCGACAACAAGCAGGATGCCGACAGTGAGAAGCAGCGAGTGGCGTTCTATTGCCTGGTGTTTCTGGAACAATCCCATTGTTCAGTTCCTATTCGGCAGGTTGGAGAGTGGCGGCGCGCGCTGGCGCCGGTTCGACAACGCCTGCGGCGGCGCCGTGCCCGAGCGCGGTGCGGACAAGATTGTACGCCATGACGATCGCACCCATCAGGTACATGCCACCGCCAAGTGCACGGATCATGTAGTTGATGTGCTTGGCTTCCACGGTTTCGATGA
>NZ_JBDNGN010000047.1:0-2744 GCF_041689225.1 Hyphomonas sp.
ACGATGCGTTCGCCGGTGTCGGTCTGGAGCCGATAGACGCGTGTCGATTCATTCGGCAGGCGTTTCCAGATCGGCAGCAACAATCCGGCGACAATGTGGATGATGCTGTCGGTGAATTCCGGCACATCCGCGATCTCGGCGTTCCACGCTCGGGCAAACGTCGCGCGGTCGGCTTCGACCCAATGGCTCTCCTCCATCATCTTCAAGGACGCGTGATGCTGTTCCATCGGACGGATCAGCCGAATGCGGCGTTCGATCTCGCCGTCGTCAAGCATCAGGCTCGGCGCCGGGACCTGCACAGCGGCGCGCCCTGAGCGATCATTGACCAGCAGCACTGCGCGAGGGTCGGACAGCTGGTCGAGCGCCTGATCGAGCGTCACCGGGCTATTGCGCTCGCGCTGCGTGATCGTGAGCAGCCGTGTCTCAGCGGACGTGCCGGGGTGGGTGTAGATGGTCTGCCGGTCAGTGACGATGAAGCTTTCGGCTGTCAGCGTCTCCAGCCCGACATCGTAGATGCCCGATGCGATGGCGCCCTCGATGCGGGCGTTCAGCAATTGCTCGAACGCCGTGAACAGGATGCCCTGAAGCGCGATGGTCAAGGCCAGCAGCCGGTTCAGGAAGGTAGTAATTGGCGGCAGATCGTCCTTGATGCCGTTCGCATCCATCAGGCTGAGGCCGGTGGCGTCCTCGAACAGCGCCAGCGAGCAACCCTCCACCTTGCCGCGCACAAGCAGCATGTAGAGCTGGCGCAGCGCATCACGCGCATATTGGCTTTCCAGGTTGTCCTCGGGCCGGAATAGGCCTTGCCCGCCGGTCTGGCGCTGGCCGCGCGTGATGGCGCCGAGCGTGTCGAGACGCCGGGCGATGGTCGAGAGGAAGCGCTTTTCGGCCTTTACGTCCGTCGCGATTGGCCGGAACAGCGGCGGTTGCTGCTGGTTCGTCCGGTTAGTGCGACCAAGCCCCTGAATCGCGGCATCGGCCTTCCAGCCAGGTTCAAGGAGATAGTGAACCCGCAGGCGGCGGTTCTTCGCCGAAAGTTCGGCGTGATAGGAACGGCCTGTACCGCCGGCGTCGGAGAAGATCAGGATGCGCTTGGCATCGTCCATGAAGGCCTGCGTCTCGGCGAGGTTGGCGGAACCAGCCCGGTTCTCGACGACAAGACGCTCGCCCTTGCGGACCACGCGGCGCGAGCGGCCTGTGACTTCGGCCACAATGTCCGCGCCGAAGCGTTGGACGATCTGGTCGAGCGCGCCGGGGACCGGCGGAAGGGAAGCGAGCTTCTCGATCAGACTGTTCCGGCGGGCCACGGCCTCGCGGCTTTCGACGGGCTGCCCATCCCGATAGACGGGCCGAGACGACAGATTGCCCTCGCTGTCGGTGAAGGGCTCGTAGAGCTGCACCGGGAAGGAATGGGCGAGATAGTCGAGAACATATTCGCGCGGTGTGATGTCGACGCGGACGTCGTTCCATTCCTCGGTCGGGATTTCGGCTAAGCGCCGTTCCATCAGTGCTTCGCCGGTAGAAACGATCTGGATTACGGCGGCATGGCCAGCCTCGAGATCATGATCGATGGAACGGATCAGCGTTGGCGTTTTCATGCTGGTCAGCAGATGGCCGAAGAAGCGCTGCTTGGCTGACTCAAAAGCTGAGCGCGCAGCGGACTTGGCTTGGCGGTTCAACGTGCCGTGCTCGCCGGTGATGTTGGCGGCCTGCATGGCGGCATCGAGATTGTTGTGAATGATCGAGAACGCACCCGCGTAGGCATCATAGATGCGGGTCTGGTCGGGCGTGAGCTGGTGCTCGATCAGCTCATATTCGACGCCGTCATAGGAAAGCGAGCGCGCCGCGTAGAGACCAAGTGCCCGAAGGTCGCGCGCCAGAACCTCCATGGCCGCAATGCCGCCAGCCTCGATCGCCTCGACAAATTCAGCCCGCGTGGAGAAGGGGAAGTCTTCGCCGCCCCAGAGGCCGAGGCGTTGGGCATAAGCGAGGTTGTGAACCGTGGTGGCGCCGGTCGCCGACACATAAACCACGCGTGCGTTCGGCAGCGCGTGCTGGAGGCGCAGGCCAGCACGGCCTTGCTGCGACGCAGCTTGGTCGCCGCGTTCTCCCTTGCCGCCAGCGGCATTCTGCATGGCATGGCTCTCGTCGAAAATGATCACTCCATCGAAGTCGGAGCCTAACCATTCGACGATTTGGCGGACGCGCGAAACCTTCTCGCCGCGGTCGTCGGAGCGTAGCGTGGCATAGGTGGTGAATAGGACACCTTGCGCCAATCGAACCGGTGTGCCCTGACGAAAGCGCGACAGCGGCGTCACCAGCAACCGCTCCATGCCGAGCGCCGACCAGTCGCGCTGCGCATCCTCCAGCAGCTTGTCGGATTTTGAGACCCAGAGGGCGCGGCGGCGGCCTTTCAACCAATTGTCGAGAAGGATGCCGGCGGCCTGACGGCCTTTGCCGGCGCCTGTGCCATCACCCAGAAACCAGCCCTTACGAAAGCGGACGGCGTTCTCAGCGTCGTCGCGCGCGGCCGATACCACATCGAAGGTTTCATCGATCGACCATGATCCGGCGAGGAAGTCTGAATGGGCTTCGCCGGCATAGATGACGGATTCGAGCTGAGCATCGGAAAGCAGGCCGTCGGTGATGACCGCGTTCGGCAGGTGCGGGCGGTAGCTTGGCAGCGGCGGCGCTACCGAGGCCATCGCGGCGGATTGCACCAGCTTGGTCGGATGCGCCTGAGA
>NZ_JBDNGN010000048.1:0-9447 GCF_041689225.1 Hyphomonas sp.
AGACCCCGTGAACCTTTACTACAGCTTCACAGTGGCATTAAAGAATATATGTGTAGGATAGGTGGGAGGCTTTGAAGCATGGTCGCTAGATTGTGTGGAGCCAACCTTGAAATACCACCCTTGTCTTCTTTGATGTCTAACCGCGGCCCCTTATCGGGGTCCGGGACCCTGTGTGGCGGGTAGTTTGACTGGGGCGGTCGCCTCCTAAAGTGTAACGGAGGCGCGCAATGGTAGGCTCAGAGCGGTCGGACATCGCTCGTTGAGTGCAATGGCATAAGCCTGCCTGACTGTGAGATCGACGGATCGAGCAGAGTCGAAAGACGGTCATAGTGATCCGGTGGTCCCGAGTGGAAGGGCCATCGCTCAACGGATAAAAGGTACTCCGGGGATAACAGGCTGATGATGCCCAAGAGTCCATATCGACGGCATCGTTTGGCACCTCGATGTCGGCTCATCACATCCTGGGGCTGGAGCAGGTCCCAAGGGTTTGGCTGTTCGCCAATTAAAGTGGTACGTGAGCTGGGTTCAGAACGTCGCGAGACAGTTTGGTCCCTATCTGCCGTGGGTGTTGGAGACTTGAGAGGATTTGTCCCTAGTACGAGAGGACCGGGATGAACACACCTCTGGTGGACCTGTTGTGGCGCCAGCCGCATTGCAGGGTAGCTATGTGTGGACTAGATAACCGCTGAAAGCATCTAAGCGGGAAACTAACCTCAAAACTAGGTCTCCCTGAGAGCCGTGCAAGACCAGCACGTCGATAGGCTGGGTGTGGAAGTGCAGCAATGCATGGAGCTAACCAGTACTAATTGCTCGATAGGCTTGATCGTGAAACTCGTGTGTAGTGTAAAGCGCATCGCTTTCGCTCATACTTGGGCCTCGAAAAGACATTTTGGTTTCATATTGCATTATACCTTGCTGATTTCCGCCGACCCGGTGGTTATGGCAGGGGGTCCCCACCCGATCCCATCTCGAACTCGGTCGTTAAGCCCCCTTGCGCTGATGGTACTTCGTCTTAAGGCGCGGGAGAGTAAGTCGCTGCCGGGTCCGCAGAAATCAGTAAGTATAATGCCTCTTGCAGACACAATCTTTCCATTACTTCGAACAGCCGTTTCGCGACGGCTTGCCGTGACGGACCTCGGTCCACACGGCTCTTGTCCGGCCTCAGCCTGGAAATGGCGGGCCGGATTTGCATTTCAGGGCTCAGCGCCTTAAATGCTCATACAGTTGACGCGGGATGGAGCAGTCCGGTAGCTCGTCAGGCTCATAACCTGAAGGTCACAGGTTCAAATCCTGTTCCCGCACCCAAATAAAGAAACCCGTCTCACCCGTGAGGCGGGTTTTTTTGTGTCTGGCGTTCAGGGAATTTGGTATGGCCCACGTCCCGGCATAGTATTGGCCGATTGTGACGATGACTAAAGGCGCGAGACCCATGACGACACGACCAAGAGGCCGTCCCGGCCAGGATGACGCTGATGTCGTGTCGGATGACGTGCTGCTTGATGCCGTTCTGCGCGCGTTTGGTGAAAACGGTTTCGACGGCACCTCGGTTCGCGATGTCGCGCGCCGGCTCAGTATCAGTCACAACCTGATCCCCCAGCGCTTTGGTTCGAAATCCGAGCTTTGGTATGCCGCCGTCGATTACGGCTTTGGCCGGCTGGACGAGGAACTGATCCGCGAGGGCAAGGCGCTCGGCGATGACGAACTGGTTATCCTGCGGGGCTTGCTGGTCCGTGTTCTTGAACTCGGTGCGCTTCAGCCTGCATTGCTGCAGATCATCAATCAGGAAGCCAGTCACCCCGGTTCGCGCTTCGACTATCTATTCACCCATTTCATCAAGCCAGCCGACGCGTTCACAAAGACCTGGCTCGATAGCCTGGCGGCGCAGGGGCGGATCCGCAAACCCTCGCCGGGCCTGCTCTACTTCCTGATCAACCATGGTGCCGGTAGCATGTTTGCCTTCCCTGATCTGGCAGCGCGACTGAACGAAGATGGTGGCACAGCAAAGGCTGCAAGCGTCAGGGAGCAGGCTGAAATGATTGTCGGTATACTGCTCGATGGCATGTTGCCGCGTTGAGACCGCCAGCCTTCAATTAAATTGACAACTGTCACGACGTCTGTTTCTATTTGTTCGGAAGCGAGTGCGCACACGACCAAATAGAACAGGAATCCCCATGCACGATGTGATTATCCGAGGCGGCACAGTGATCGACGGAACGGGCGCGCCAGCGACCAAGGCAGATGTCGCCATCAATGGCCGTGTTATTTCTGCCATCGGCGACAATCTGGGGCCGGCGCGCGAAGAAATCGATGCCACGGGATTGCTCGTGACACCGGGCTGGGTGGATATCCATGCGCACTATGATGGCCAACTGACATGGGATCCTTATGTGACGCCTGCAGGCTGGAGCGGCACCACCACGGTTGTTGTCGGCAATTGCGGTGTCGGGTTCGCGCCCGTGCGCCCGGACCAGCATGACTTCTTGATCCAGCTGATGGAGGGTGTCGAAGATATTCCAGGCGCCGCTCTTGCGGAAGGCATCAGCTGGGAATGGGAAACCTTCCCCGAATATCTTGATGCGCTCGAGCGCCGGTCCTTCGCCATCGACATTGGCACGCAAGTCCCCCACGGCGCCGTGCGCGCCTATGTGATGGGCGAGGGTGCCAATGTAAAAGAAGCGGGCCCCGATGACATCCGGAAGATGGCAGAGATCGTGAAGGAAGGACTAGAGGCTGGCGCGCTCGGTTTCTCAACGTCGCGCACGACGCTGCACCGGGCCAAGGACGGCCAGGTGGTTCCCGGCACGTACGCGGCCTCTGACGAGCTTTTTGAAATCGGTCGCACGCTTGGCCATGTCGGGCATGGCGTGTTCCAGCTTGCCGGCGACTATGTCCCCGAGGAATACGAGATCGGCTGGATGAAGGCGCTGGGCCGGGAAATCAACAAACGTATCCTGTTCAGCATGGTCCAGAGTGCAGGCGACCCGGACCAGTGGCGGCGCCTGTTGCAGGCCGCCAAGGAAGACTCGGCCGAGGGCGGGTACCTGACGCCAATGATCGCGCCAAGGCCCGTGGGCCTGCTGCTCGGTTTCGAAAGCAGCGTTCATCCCTTCTTGCTGCACCCGGGCTTTGTCGCCCTGCATGGCCTGTCGGTCGACCAACGCCGCGCGGCCCTTCGCACACCTGAAGTGCGCGAGTCGATCCTGAACAATGCGCCGGACTTCTCGAAAGCGGATGGTCTGCTCGCGATGTTCACCATCGGGTTCGAACAGATGTTTCCACTTGGGGAAAAGCCGAATTACGAGCCGGCGCCCGAAGAGAGCATCGCCGCCCGTGCCGAAAAGAAGGGCTGTACCCCGCAGGAACTCCTGTACGACATCATGACGTCCGAGACCGGGAACCTGATCTACCTGCCCATGTTGGGATATGTGGATCGCAATCTCGATGCGACATCCGAACTGATGCGCCACCCGAACAGCATTTATGGTTTGGCTGATGGTGGCGCGCATTGCGGCCTGATCAGTGATGCCAGCATTCCCACATTCCTGCTGACGCATTGGGCGCGCGACCGCACGCGGGGCGCGCGTATTGCGATCGAGGAACTGGTCGAAAACCAGACCCGCCGCACGGCGGAGTGCTACGGTCTGAATGATCGCGGCGTCATTGCCGTTGGCATGAAGGCTGACATCAATGTCATCGATTTCGACAAGCTCGAGATCCACGAGCCAAAAATGACCTACGATCTACCGGCAGAAGGCAAGCGGTTCCTGCAGAAGATTACCGGGTATCACGCGACCCTGTGCAGCGGCCAGGTGATCTACCGGGACGGAGAGCCGACCGGAAACCTGCCGGGCAAGCTCATCCGTGGTCCGCAAGCGGCCACCAACCTCGATAAGGCTTACGAGACAGGACTCGTTTCGTGATTCCGTCGGTCACGCGGAGCGATATCAAGCTTCCCGGCCGCGCCGGTGATCCGGACTTCCACCTCGCAACCTATCAGGCGGGTAGCGGCCCGGCCGTTGTCTTCGTGCATGGCTTTCCCGATCTTGCGATCGGCTGGCAACACCAATTGCCTGTCGTTGCCGCAGCGGGGTTTCACGCCATCGCCCCGGACATGCGCGGGTTTGGCGGCAGCTCATGCCCGCACCCGGTCGAGGCTTACAGCCTGTTTGAACTGACGGGCGACCTCGTCGCTCTTCTGGATGCGCTGGATATCGAGAAGGCGGTGTTTGTTGGCCATGACTGGGGCGGTTTCGTCGCATGGGCGATGCCCGTGCTTCATCCTGACCGTGTGGCGGGAATGGTAGGTGTCTGCACGCCCTATATGCCATTTCCAAGCGTCGCGACCCACACAGCGGTGGTGGATGGTGACGTCGAGCGCCAGTATGTCTCCTGGTTCCAGATTCCTGATCTCGCTGAAACAGTCATGGACCCGCATGCGCGCACGATCGTGGCGAAGATCATGCGGGGCAGCGCGCCGCTGGAACAGGTTTACAAGCATGCATTTGCCGATGGGAAACTGAATGCGAACCCATTCCTCAATCCCTCATTGCCGGACGGGTTGGGCAAGCCGCTGCTCGATGAATCGACGTTCGAGCATTATGTCGATGCCTATTCACGAACAGGCTATCGGGGCGGTATCAACTGGTATCGGAATATAGACGCCAATGCGGCGGCGCATCCAGATGTCGGTGTCGAGCCGCTTGACGTGCCATGCCTCATGCTGACAGCTGAACTCGATCCGGGTCTGCGGCCCGAGTTCGCGGCAGACATGCCCGAGCGATGCAGCGATCTCGAAATGCACATGATCAGGAATGCGAGCCATTGGGTCCAGCAGGAATACCCGGACAGTCTCAATGGATACATCCTGTCCTGGCTAAGGCGGAAGTTCTGAATCGCGAACAAAAAAAGCGCGCTGGCAGGACCAGCGCGCTTTTCCATTAAAGGCCAAATGGCCCAGCCTATTCAGGCTTGTTGGCGTCAGCCGTTTCTTCGATCTTGTCGCCGGCCGCTTCGATGTCCTGGCCAGCACCTTCGACGGTGTTACAGGCCGTGAGGAACAGGACCATGGCAGCGGCGCCGATGGTACCAGCAGTCTTGAGTGCTTTTTTCATTGTCAGTCTCCTTGCAATTAACCTGCAGACCCAACGCGCGCCCGATTACCCGGTTCCCGTATTTTTCGCTAACTGGAGAAACTATTTTTTGAGGTGGATCGCACCGTGCAGGAACATGTCGACGACTATGTCGACCGATGCCTTTATCTCTTCCTGGCTCGGGCGAACGTCGTCGTCCATAAGTGCGCGGTTCACAAGGCCGGCGCGTGTCATTTCCAAGAACAGGCTGGCGGCCCTGTAAGGGTCTTCGAGCTGGATCTCGCCGGCGTCGACGCGGTCGATCAGGTAGTCGGCGAGCGCCTGGCGCAGGCGGTCTGGGCCACGGCGCACGAACTCCCGGGGGATATCTGGGAATTTTCGGGCAAGTCCAAGAATTAGCCGGTACATTTCGAGTGATTCCGGCTCGAGCAGTTTGCTCGTGAACTGCTGTCCAATCCGGCGTAGGCCGTCGGCAACGGGGGCATGGGCGGACAATTCGACCCCCATGCTGGCCGTGATCTGGCGGATGCGCTCGTCGAGCATGGCCAGGAACAGGCCCTGCTTGTCTCCGAATTGTGAATACAGGGTCGACAGTGACCCACCGGCGCGCAGCACGATGTCCGACATGCTGGCGGCTTCGTATCCCTGCTCAAGAAACACCTCGCGTGCCGCCGCAATAAAGGCCGCGCGTCGCTTGTCGCCCCGGCTGACCGGTTCGGTGATTTGCGTACCTGTCGTGCCAGCGGTGTCCATGCCTGCTTGGGTCCTGTCTCTGCCTGATTTCAACCTTGCCACTTGAAACCGTAATTGACATTACACATTTTCAGAGTGTAATCAATATTACACTCGCCGGGCTCCGTCTCGGCGAAACAATGATGAGGTATTCAGATGGCGCTCAAGCCATTTCCGTCCGCTCCGAAAGTCGTCGAGCCGGTGAAGGAAGCCCACCGGGCCGAGGTCCAGGCAGAAAGCAATGATGCTGTAGCCTCAGCGACCGCACCGCCCGTCAATTACCGCCGTTACGCCGCCTATGCCGCGATTGCGCTTGCCGCGCTGTTTGCTGTCTGGAAGGGCGTCGGCTGGTGGACAATGGGCCGTTTCGAAGTGACCACCGACAATGCCTATATCCGGGCGGACATCACCACCGTCTCTTCCAAGATCCAGGGCTATGTCGAGACTGTCGCCGTAAAGGATAATCAGGCCGTGAAGGCGGGTGACCTTCTGGTCGTGCTAGAGGGCGCAGATTACGCTGCCCGCCTGTCGGAAGCCAAAGCGGCCCTGTCACAGGCCGAGGCCCAGGCCGCGCAGGCGCGTGCCGAAGTTGCCTCCAAACGCTCGCTCGAAGCGTCAGCCTTGGCCGAGATTGCGGCCCAGAGGGATCGGCTCGCCGAGACCCGTGCGACGGTTCAGTCCGTGCAGGCAAATGAGAAACTCGCGACCGACGATCTCACACGCTACACAGAGCTCGCGGGCAAAGGACACTATCCTGCCGCCCGCCTTGAAACAGCGCAGGCCGAGTCCGATGCCGCAGGTGCCGAAGCGAACCGCGCCTCCGCTGCGGTCACGACCCAGAAGAGCCAGCTGCATGTTGCCGAGGCCGGTCTCGCGCGGGCCCGTCAGGACATCATCGCTGCCAAGGCAGCCGTCGCAGGTGCAGACGCCCAAGCGGACGCTGCGCGCGCCCGCGTCACAGCGGCCCAACTGGAAGCGGGCCGCACTGAAATCCGCGCACCGATTTCCGGCGTCGTCGCCAACCGTGTCGTATCGGAAGGACAATTGCTCAGCCCGGGCCAGCAGGCGCTGTCCGTCGTGCCGGTGGACCAGGCCTATGTCATTGCCAATTTCAAGGAGACACAGGTCGAGAAGATGCGGCCCGGCCAGAAGGTCGCGCTACATGTCGACGCCTATCCTGATCTCAGGGTCGAAGGCATTGTGGACTCGCTCGCGCCAGCGTCGGGCGCGCAGTTTAGCCTGATCCCGCAGGATACGGCGACCGGCAATTTTATCAAGATTGTCCAGCGCGTGCCCGTGCGCGTCGCCATCTCGAAGGCGGCGCTCGATACCGGCCTGATGCGGCCAGGCCTGTCGGTCGAGGCGGTCGTCACCGTCAAACCAGCCAAGTCGTGAGATGACCACGTCCGACACGACGCAGGCGACCAGTCCGCCGGCTGAGGTTGCCGGCGACAAGGTGCCGTGGACACTGCACGTCGGCTTCTTTGCCATGGTCATCGGCATGTTCATGTCTATTCTCGACGTGCAGATCGTCGCCAGTTCCATCCGTCAGATCCAGGCGGGGGTCTCGGCCAGCAGCGATGAAATCACTTGGGTGCAGACCGGCTATCTGATCGCCGAAGTCGTCGGTATCCCGCTCTCGGGCTTCCTCAACCGCGTCTTTGGCCTGCGCCGCCTTTTCATGATGTCGGCTGCGGCTTTCACGGTCTCCAGCGTACTCTGCGCCATGTCGTGGGATCTCGATTCCCTGGTCTTCTTCCGTTGTATCCAGGGCTTTGTCGGCGCCGCCATGGTGCCCTCGACGATGGCCGCGGCCTTCACGCTGTTCCCCGGTGGTCGGTCAATGACCCAACAGGTGATGATCGGCATGGTCGCCACGCTCGCACCGTCGATCGGGCCGACTCTGGGCGGCTGGATCACCGGGCACATGAGCTGGCACTTTTTGTTCCTGCTCAACGTCATTCCCGGGATTGTTGCGGTCGTGCTCGTGTGGCGGTTCATTCCGCGCCAGAAAGGCGAGGCGAACCTGCTGCGCCGCATCGACCTGATGGGGCTGGTGAGCATGGCGGTGATGCTGGGCGCCTTTGAGTGGATCGTCGAAGAAGGTCCCGCAGAGGGGTGGTCCCAGAGCGGCATGATCGTCCGCTGGACGTTCTACTGCATTGTTGCCACGGGCATCGTCTTCTATCGCGCCTTTCGCGTGGAACATCCGATTGTCGATCTGACCGTGTTCCGCGACCGGAACTTTGCGTCCGGCGCAATCGTCGGGGCCGTTGTCGGGTTCGTTCTATATGGATCGGTGTACGCGTTGCCGCTCTTCCTCGGGCAGGTCCACGGCTATTCGGCGCTGCAGATTGGACAGATCATGGGTGTGTCGGGATTGGCCATGTTCTTCGGCGGACCGATTGCCGGTGCACTGACGCGGCGGTTCGATCCGCGCCTGATCCTAGGCACCGGGCTGATCATGATCACGATCGGCGTTGCCGGCAATGCGCAGATGACGCAGGAGTCGAGTTTCAACGAATTGTTCTGGCCGCAGGCGATACGCGGCGTCGGCCTGATCATGACCATGGTACCGACCACCAACCTCGCCCTTGGCACGCTGCCGCCGCTGCGGGTGGCGAACGCATCAGGCCTGTTCACCGTCTGCCGCAACCTTGGCGGCGCCGTCGGCATTGCCTTCCTGAATACGCTGTTGCTGCGCTATAATTCGCTCCACCAGCAGGAACTCTCTGCAGGGATGAGCATCGCGCGGCCCGAGGTCCAGGCGTGGCTCAGCCAGACGGCCGCGCGACTGCAGTCGGCGGGCGTGGCCGACCCGCAGGGTGCGGCGATGATGGAGCTCGGCCACCGGGTCCAGATGGAAGCGCTGGTGATGACCTACAACAACCTGTTCATGGCTATGGCCATGGCCTCCGCTGCAGCCTTCCTGATTGTCTTCGTCCTGCGAAAGCCCAATCCTGCGGCAGCGCCTGTCGCGGCGCACTAGCATCTTCGGAAAAGAAAAAGGGCGCTGAAACATCAGCGCCCTTTGTCGAATCTATATGTCGTCGGAATGTCAGACGACGTTTTTTCCGCGTACGGCCCGAACCACGAATGTCAGGACCAGAAGACCCAGGAAGACGAAGAACAGGATCTGCGCGATCCCGGCCGAAGCCCCGGCGATGCCGCCGAAACCAAGAGCGGCGGCGATAATGGCGAAAATGAAGAATGCGAGTGCCCAACCGAGCATGATGTGTCTCCTTGTAACTGTTTCCGGCTTGCTGCGCCGTTGAACAATCAACTCGGGCCCCGCCCGAAAGGTTCCGGAAAAAGTCCGGCGGAACCTTCGCCTGTTCGGCGGCGTTGATTTGACGGCATGCGTGCGTCTGGCCGATCTCGACACGAAGGAACATCCGTTGAAACTCTACGCGCTGATAAATGCCGAATCCGGTTCGACGGCGAACAATTCCGAAGACGCATTGCGGTCAGAGCTGCAGGCGCTCGAGTTATTGTCAAATCTGGTGTTTGAGAGTTTTTGGTCATGCGGCGATCTGGCCAGTTTCGGTGGTTTCGATCCCGTCTTTAAATTTGACGCCTGTGATGACTTTGGCCAGATAGTCAAAGCCGCGTAGCTTTCTCCAAT
>NZ_JBDNGN010000049.1:0-8487 GCF_041689225.1 Hyphomonas sp.
ACGACAAAGACAAAGACAAAGACAAAGACAAAGACAAAGACAAAGACAAAGACAAAGACAAAGACAAAGACAAAGACAAAGACAAAGACAAAGACAAAGACAAAGACAAAGACAAAGACAAAGGCAAAGAGACATGTGTTGACGTCGAATCGACAATACAAGTCTCAAAAGTTATCAACAATACCTGCGTCAAGGAACGCATTGGCTCCGACGCCTTCACGGACGAGGATCCCGGCCCGGGCGCATGGATCGAAGCCGCAGAAGCCTACTATGATGAGTCGAGAGATCGCTGGACCGAAGAAACCTGCAATAACATCGGACCGCTTCCGTTGACGGACAATCGCGGTAACCTGAAGGCTTATATCAATGGCCTGAAGCCTTACAGCATGACAGCTGGACACATGGGTGTGGCCTGGGGCTGGTACCTGATTGATCCGAAGTGGGACCTTTGGCCATCGGCATCTGCGCCGTTGCCATATGACGAGCCCGACGCGGCGAAGGCGATCATTTTGATGACGGATGGCGAGTTCAACTCCTACTTCTCGCATGGGCAGGGCAACTCGTTCGATCAGGCCAAGAAGCTGTGTGACGCCGCAAAGGCCGAGCATATCGTCATCTATACGGTGGCATTCAAAGCGCCGTCGCAGGGCCAGGCCATCCTGAACTACTGCGCCACCAGTGCCGACCACGCCTTCAATCCGGAAGATGGCCAGCAGCTGAAAGACGCCTACTCGATGATTGCCCAATCCATCTCTGACCTTCGTATCACGTACTAGAGGGACGGAGTTCAAGGAGAATTCCATGACATATAATTATTGGCATAGCGTACTGTTCTGAACTGGAGACAAGGTTGAAGCGCGCTGTTGTGAATTTTCTTACTATTCGTTGGCGCGCCGATACCGGCGGCAATATCGCCATCATCTTTGCCCTGGCGCTGATCCCGATCCTGGCGATCGCTGGTGTGGCCATCGACACTCAGGTGACACTGACCCAGAAGAACAAGGTCCAGGCGGTCATCGACAGCGCCGTGATTTTCGGTGCACGGTCCATGCAGGACGGCGCAAGCCGCGTGGACGTCGCGAAAGACGTCGATGCCTATGTCACCGCCCTGCTGAAGCAGCAGAGCCAAAGCCTCGACTGCATGAGTGTCGCGCTTGAATACAAGGACGATGCGCAGGATATCAATGCGTCGATCTTCTGTTCCCAGCCGACCACATTGTCGAACGTGATCGGCCAGCGGAAGATGGACTTCCGGGTCCGTTCCGGCTCGACTTACGGTATCGGCAAGGTCGATGTGGCTTTCGTGTTCGACGTCTCGGGCTCGATGGGCAATAGCGGCAAGATGGCCGACCTGAAGATCGCAGCCAAGGATGCGATCGACGCGCTGTTGCCCGCGTCATATGACACGGCGAAGCTGGATGATGTGCGCCTCGCCATGATGTCCTATGACTCGATGGTCAATGCCGGCAGCTACTTCAAGGCGGTAACGAACAAGAACGCGACGCGGACGTATACCGTGAACTATAACAAGACGACGAAAGTCTGTGTTTCTTACAAAAAAAATGGGCAGTGCCGGACGTACAACGATGTCGTCACGCCAATGGTCGCCACGAAAACAATCACCAACAAATGCGTGAAGGAGCGCATCGGCGCCCAGGCGTTCACGGATGCAACACCGGGCGCGAATGCATGGCTGGAGGCTGCCGCTGCGAATTTCAACGAATCGACCGAGAACTGGAGCGAGGAAACCTGCAACAGCATCGGGCCGCTTCCGTTGACAGACAATCGCACGACCCTGAAGGCCTACGTCAACGGCCTGAATGATTTTGGCGGTACGGCGGGGCATTTGGGTGTTGCCTGGGGCTGGTACCTGATTGATCCGAAGTGGGATGGTATCTGGCCGACGGCGTCCAAGCCCCTGGACTATGACGAGTCGGATTCCGCCAAAGCTATGATCCTGATGACGGATGGTGAGTTCAACTCTTACTTCTCGAGTGGGCAGGGCAACTCGTTCGATCAGGCCAAGAAACTCTGCGATGCGGCAAAGGCCGAACATATTGTCATCTACACCGTCGCGTTCCAGGCGCCCGAGCAAGGCCAGGACATCCTGAACTATTGTGCCACGAGTGCGGCGCATGCATTCAAGCCCGAGAATGGCCAGCAGCTGAAGGACGCCTATACGATGATCGCCAAGTCCATCTCCGACCTGCGCATCACGTACTAGCAGGCTGCGTGCGCCGGTTCACCGACATGCCGCCGAAATCTGGTTAACCGGGTCTTGACGCAATCGGGTGAACCGGGGGCGCCGACCTAACGTCAAAAAAAGCAATGTCGTCCATCTTCGCGTTTGGGACCGACCCGAATTATCGTTGACGAGGCGAATAACATGCCCAGTAGCACGCACTGCGGATTTGCCCGCCGATTCGGCAGGGATAACCGCGCGAATGTCGCGGTCATCGCCGCATTCTCCATCCTGCCGATTCTGAGCATCGCGGGCATCGCGATCGATGTGCAGATGGCGTTGACCGAGAAGGGCAAGGTCCAGGCGGTCATCGACAGTGCGGTGATCGCAGGCTCCAAGGCGATGCAGGCCGGCAAGTCGCAGGAACAGATCAATACGCTTGTGCATGATTACGTGGAGGCGCTCGTGAGCGTGCAGGGTAGTGGCCTGAGTTGCGCTGACCCGGAACTCACATTCCTGGACGGGACACAGAACATCGAGGCGGAGATCCGCTGCGCACAGACGACGACGCTGACCCAGTTGCTGCACCGTGACAAATTGTATTTCCAGGTTCGGTCCGGAACGACATATGGTATCGGAAATGTCGATGTCGCGTTCATTTTCGACGTGTCCGGATCGATGAATTCAGACGGCCGTCTGGACAGTCTCAAGACCTCGGCAAAAACGGCGTTTGACGAATTTCTGCCGGATAATCGCGACCTTGACGGCACGATCCGGATTGCGCTGACAACATACAACACGAACGTCAATGCGGGCGAGTATTTCGAAGACGTGACGCGCCAGATCACGCTCGGTACGGACGCCGCGACTGGCAGCAGTTCGGCGGAATCGCGGTACGACGCCTATAACAACCGTGTGCTGATAGACCAGTCGACCGGCAAGCGATTCTTCTACTATGAGCAGGCCAGCTGCAGTTCCAGCTGCTCTTATAACAGCAACTGGACCATCACGCCGAAACGGCGTTGGTTCGAGACCAATATCGGCGATAATACCTGTGTCTCCGAGCGGGTGGGCGTGAACGCGTTTAACGATGAGGCGGGCGGAACAGGCGCCGACAATTCCATGATTGCGGGCAATCCGTTGTGGAACTGGGATACCAGCAATTACAACAAGAAAAATGGCGCCTACGAAATCGAGTCTGGTGGCTCCAACTCGTCCCGGGGCGCCTTCACCCTGACGCCGGCGCAATGTGAAAATTCTGCACCCATGCCGCTTACCGAAGACAAGGCGGCGCTTAAGGAATACGTCGACGACCTGCACGCGGGCGGCGGCACCTCGGCATTGCGTGGGGCTGGTACCTGATTTCACCGAGCTGGAATGCGCTCTGGCCGTCGGCCTCCCATCCATGGCCATGGGAAGAACCGGACACGGCCAAAGCCATCATCCTGATGACCGATGGTGAGTTCAACCAGACCCATCCTTCCATTTCCGAAAGCTCGATCGAGCTGTCGATGGACTTCTGTGATGCGATGAAAGAAGAGCCGTACAATGTACAGATCTACACGGTGGGCTTCCAGGTTCCGAGCAATGTCGCGACGACGCCGGGCGGAGAAACGATCCTTGATTATTGTGCCACCGACGCGGGCCATGCGTTCACGCCGAGCAATGGCGAGGAACTGACGGATGCGTATACGGCTATCGCCCAGTCGATCTCGGATTTGCGCATCACGCGCTAGGATCGCCCGTCGATGGGCATGGCCTTTAGGCTGAAGTCGATGAAGACAGGTAAGGTATTCAGACACTGGCACCTGTCGCAGAGCGGCAATATTGCCATCATGTGCGCCCTGTTCGTGCCGGCGGTTCTGGCACTGGGCGGCGTGGCCGTGGATTTCCAGTTCGCCGTCCGACAGAAGAACAAGGTCCAGTACGCGCTTGATTCTGCCGTACTGGCGGGCGCGTTGCTGCGCCAGGGCGGCGGCAGCGAAGAGGCTGTCACAGCGGACGTCAAAGGCTACATGGCGGCCCTTGTTGAGGAGCAGGGCGGACAGATCGTCTGCACACCTGTGACCGTCTCGTATAATCCGGACAATAAGGACATTCACGGCGTGATTTCCTGCGATCAGCCCACCTTCATTTCCGACCTGATCGGTTTCGACAGGATATCCTTCGGCGTTGCCTCGACATCGACCTATGCCATTGGCAAGGCGGACGTGGCCTTTGTGTTCGACGTTTCAGGTTCCATGAACAGCCAGAACAGGCTCAGCCTACTGAAGTCGGCAGCCGAAGTGGCTTTCGATGAATTTCTGCCAGATGACGCTCCTGACACGGGCAATGTGCGGCTGGCGATCACCACCTACAATAACGCCGTGAATGCAGGCGGCTATTTCGAAAGCGTGACGCGGCGCCAGGAGCTTTCAGCGGATGCGTCCAATTCGACGGCGCGCAGCAATTATGACACCTATAACGGTGCAAGGATGATCGACGCCGCAACCGGCAAACGGTTCTTCTACTATGAACAGGAATACTGCCCGGGCGGTACCTGTTCAGGTAACTGGAACGCTGCGCGCCGCCCTATGGAGAACGCGAACATTGTCGACACGTGCGTGTACGAGCGCACGGGCGGCGATGCAGCGACCGATGCCGCCCCGGAGTCGCTCCGCTGGATCGGCGCAGGCAATCCGAGGTGGAACTGGTCGACCGGCACCTACAACAAGCGCAACGGCCAGCAGGAGATCGAATCCGGCGGCGGCAACTCGTCCAGGGGCGCCTATGACATGAGCTATGCGGGCTGTCGTGCGTCGGGGCCTGTGCCGCTGACCGACGACAAGGCTGCCCTCAAGGCCCATGTGCAGGCCCTCACGGCCAATGGCGGTACGGCGGGTCATATCGGTCTCGCCTGGGGCTGGTATCTCGTGTCGCCCAACTGGTCCGCGATCTGGCCGGAAGCATCCGAGCCGCTGCCATACGATACCAAGCAGGTCATCAAGGCGGTCATCCTGATGACGGATGGGGATTTCAATACCAACCACCCCACCGCCGCGAAAAGCTCGTTCCGCCAGGCGCAGGACCTGTGCGACACGATGAAGGCATCCCCGTCGAAGATACAAGTCTATACCGTTGGCTTCCAGGTGCCGAGCAGCGTGCAGAAGACCGGCGACGGGCGCACGATTCTCGAATATTGTGCGACGAGCCCTGCCTATGCGTTCAGCGCCTCAAACGGCGATGAGCTGACGGCGGCCTATCAGTCGATCGCACGTTCGATTACGCAATTGCGGATCAAGCAATAGGGGCGGTCTCGCCTGATGGCACCTGCGCCACCGGATATGACATCGCGACGTCACAGCGTTCATACCGCTTGCCATGGGAATCCAGAATGTCTGGATCATGGGTGAAGCCCAGCTTTTCGTAGAGGTGGATGGCGGCTGCGCATTTGCGATTGGTCAGCAGGTAGAGGCTGGCCATTTCCATCTGTCGTGCGCGTCCAAGAGCGGCGGCTAGAAGGAACTCGCCTGACTTGCGCCCGCGCGCCGATTTCAGCACGCCCATCTTGGTGAGTTCGAACCGGCCGTCCCCCATGGGAATCAGGGCGCAGGTGCCGACAATGCCAAGGCCACCAGTCGAGACGAACAGGACAGCCCCGCCCTTGTCCACGATCAGCTCGCGCGGGTGGGACAGGATTTCGCGATCAGTGGCTTCCAGCGTGAACATCTCGCTGATCCATTCCTCGTTGATCGTACAGAATGTGTCTGCAAGGTCGTCAGAAAATTCCACGATGGCGTGACCATCCGTGGCCCGCTCAGACAGGGACTTTTCATCGAAGGCGGTTTCGATCCGCGCGATCTGGTCAAGCAGGCTGGTATCGGGCCCGGCCGCAAGTTCTTCAGCAGCGCGGGCGACATGGGGCCAGACGTCCCGTTTCATGCGGGCGACTGCCTCGGCGCCCTCCGTGGTCAGTGAAATGGATTTCTGACGGCGGTCGATTTCCGACACGGTCGTCTCGGCGAGGCCCATGTCCACGAGCCCGACCAGGCTGCGCGTGACGGCGGGCTGGCTGACACCCAGAGCCGAAACGGCCTCGCTGACCGTCAGCGGTCCATACCGGTCGAGGGCCGCGAGCAAAGGGAAGTGGCTTGGCTGGGTGACAAAGCAGTTCTGTTCGAAAATATGCGCCGCATCCGCTTGCAGCCGTTCAGCCAGCCGTTTCAGGCGGCTACCCAGGGCGACATATCCAAGGTCTTGCAGAATGTCGGGCATGGCGCGCTCCCAAATATGTATAACATGCTATGTATAACTGTTTTCCTGTCAATATACCTTCGGGAAAATTCAGTCGCGCAGCCTTAAGGCCTTTCATCTGCGGCACACGTCACCTATATTGTACTTGTCTTCGGACTATGGCGATAAACGTACGTGTAATAAGCGGTTCGGACCCGGGGGCGGTACCCGGCGACTCCACCACAAGCAGGTTCAGGCACTTCAGCGCCTGTTTCTGACGGGGTCGAAATAGGATCGACGGACGTCTAAAGACGATACTTTCGCTCGTATGAGCCCCGTTAGAAGCTCACATCAACATAGTTGCAAATGACAACTCTGCTGAAGGTCAACTGCTCGCAGCGTAGCTGTACGTAGTTAACCGAATTAACTCCTAAGGATTCAGCTCCTTAGGCGGGGCCCGGAGGCGCCTGGCAACAGAAGCCTCCACTTTTATCCCCTATTTGCGGTAATCGAGCGGCGGGTCACGATCACCCAGCAGTGACGTGTATTCGTAATCCTCTCCGCGTGCGGCATCGAATTCGGCGCGGGCGGCCTGGCGCAGTTTCGGGTTTTCGTAGAGCTCTATCGCCGCGAGCGTCAGCGTCTTGGCAGCAACCTGTGCGCCCTTGTAGCCAATCGACATGCCGCTGGCGGCAACGGCCTGCCAGCTATGGGCAGCGGTGCCGGGCACCCATGTTGCCGTGCGCAGGCCAACGGTCGGCACGGCGTAAGACACATCACCCACATCCGTTGATCCATACCCAAGCGAGACCTCGAACGGCTGCACCTCTTTCTCACTGCCCAGCGGCAGGTCGGGCTTGGTAAAGCTCTTGTAGATTTCCTCGGCGAACGCCTCTTCCTCGGCAGTGTAGTTTACGCCGCCGACCTGTCGCAGCTTGCTATCCATCATCTTCGCCAGCGCTTCGTTGACAAGAAGAGGATTGTTGCCGTGGATCACTTCCCACTCGACACGAGTCCCGGTGCCCATCGCCGCGCCGCGCGCCGCGTCTTCCATGCGTGCCCAGATCTCCTCGACGCCGTCGGCGCTGGGGTGACGCGCATAATAGAAGACTTCCGCAAAGTCCGGCACCACGTTCGGGGCGATGCCGCCCGATGTGATGACATAGTGGATGCGCGCATCCTGGGGCACGTGCTCGCGCATCATGTTGACCATGTAGTTGAACGACTCGACGCCATCGAGGGCCGAGCGCCCGCGTTCCGGCGCGCCGGCCGCGTGGGCGGACACGCCGTAGAAGCGGAACTTGGCCGAGCGATTGGCGAGCGAGGTTTGCGCGGCGGCGGAGTTCTGGTCATCGCCATGCCAGTGCAGGGCAATGTCGACATCATCGAACAGGCCTTCGCGCACCATGTAGACCTTGCCGCTGCCGCCTTCTTCGGCGGGTGTACCGTAAAGACGGATCGTGCCCGGCGTGCCGGTCTGTTCCAGCCAGTCACGGATCGCGAGCGCGGCGCCGACCGAGCCCGCTCCGAACAGGTTGTGTCCGCAGGCATGGCCGGCATGCTTGCCCTCAATCGGGGCGCGGCTGGCGCTGGCATCCTGGTTGATGCCGGGCAGCGCGTCGAATTCGGCAAGAACGGCAATCACCGGACCACCGGAGCCATAGCTGGCGACAAAGGCTGTCGGGATGCCAGCCACACCGGCTTCGACCGTGAAGCCTGCCTCGCTCAGTTTTGACTGCAGCAGGCCGGAGGATTTCTCTTCCTGGTAGCCGACCTCGGCCCAATCCCAGATTTGCCGGGCCATGGCGGCGGTCTCGTCATAGCGCGCGTCGATACTGTCGAGCACGGCCTTGTCACTCGGCGTCTGGGCATGGACGCAGGCGGTGAGGGCAAGGGCGGCAAGACTGGTCGTGATGAGGCGCATGAAGGGTCTCCGGAGTGTGTGAGGTTTCGAGTTATGACTGAATCTGGTGTTTGGGCGGTTTGAAGGTTGGCGGCGTATCTGGTTGAATTGTTGTTGCGAGACAGCAGCCCAACCGAAGGAGATACACCACCATGGAAACGACTATACAGCTTCTACTCCAAAACCCGAA
>NZ_JBDNGN010000050.1:0-11392 GCF_041689225.1 Hyphomonas sp.
AGGCCGGCTGCGCCCATGCCGCCACCGATACACATGGAGACAACACCCCATTTGGCGCCGCGGCGTTTGCCTTCGAGCAGGACGGAGCCGGTGCAGCGTGCGCCGGTCATGCCGAACGGGTGGCCGATCGAGATTGAGCCGACATTGACGTTGAATTTCTCGGGATCGATGCCGAGGCGGTCGCGGCTGTAAAGGCACTGCGACGCAAAGGCTTCGTTGAGCTCCCACAGATCAATATCGTCGACTGTCAGGCCGTGACGCTCGAGCAGGCGCGGGATGGCGAAGACAGGGCCGATGCCCATTTCGTCAGGATCGCAACCTGCAACGTTGAAGCCGGCGAAACGGCCGAGTGGCGCAAGGCCGCGCTTGGCAGCTTCCTTGGCTTCCATGACGACCACGGCTGCGGCACCGTCGGAAAGCTGTGACGCGTTGCCGGCGGTGACATACTTGCCTTCCTTGACGACCATGCCGCCGGAAAAAACAGGCTTGAGTCCAGCGAGCGTTTCATAGGTCGTGCCGGGGCGATTGCACTCATCCTTGTCGCAGACGACGTCCTGGAAGGTTTCTTCGCCGGTTTCCTTGTTGACGAGTTTCATCCGCGTTTTCAGCGGCGAGATTTCCTCGGCCATGTAGCCTTTTTTCTGGAACTCGGCGGTGCGGCGCTGGCTTTCGGCAGCGTAGCGATCCTGATCTTCGCGCGACACGCCGTAGCGGTCGGCGACGATTTTAGCCGTTTCGATCATGCTCATCCAGATCGCAGGCCATTTTTTCATCAGCTCTTCTTCGGTGTAGCGGAACAGGTTCATGTGACCTGAGCGCGACACGAGCGAGAGGCTCTCGACGCCACCACCGACGGTGACAGCTGCGCCTTCATTGATGATCGTGTGCGAGGCATTGGCGATGGCCTGCAGGCCCGACGAGCAGAAACGGTTGATCGTTGCGCCCGATGTGGTGGACGGGCAACCGGCCCAGAGTGCCGCATTGCGGGCGACGTTGTGGCCGGTGGCGCCTTCAGGCTGGGCGGTACCGAGGAACACGTCTTCGACAGCCGCGGCTTCAACGCCGCCGCGCTCGAGCGCACTCTTGATGGCGTGTCCGGCCATCGTGATGCCATGGGTGTCGTTCAGCGATCCCCGGCCGGTCTTGGCCATGCCGGTACGGGCGTAAGATACGATAACAGCTTCACGCATTTGGTATTCCTCCAGAGTTTTTGCAGAGATTTTCGAATGTTGCGGCGCACACTAACGGGCTGGCGCGCGCGGCGCCAGCCTTCCCTTGACGTCAGCGTCAGGAAACCGCAGCGTCAGGCAGGTGTTTTCGCCTTTGGGGCGCTGTCCCGCACGGATTCGTCGACATAGGTCTCGAACTTGGCAAAGTTTGCCACGAACATGTCGGCGAGCTTGGCGGCCTGCCGGTCATAGGCGACCGGGTCGGCCCAGGTCGAACGCGGATCGAGAATTTTGGCGTCGACACCTGGCAGGGCCGTTGGCACCAGGAAGCCAAAGGTTTCATCCTTGCGGAACGTCGCCTTGTTCAGCGAACCGTCGAGGGCGGCATTGAGCAGGGCGCGCGTCGCCTTGATCGGCATGCGATTGCCCTGGCCGTAGGGGCCGCCGGTCCAGCCGGTCGAGACCAGCCAGCAATCGACGTCATACTTGCCGATGAGATCGCGCAACAGGTTACCGTACTCGGACGGATGGCGCGGCATGAACGGTCCGCCAAAGCAGGTGGAGAATGTGGCGGTCGGCTCCGTGACGCCCTTCTCTGTGCCGGCGACCTTGGCGGTATAGCCGGACAGAAAGTGGTACATGGCCTGCGCGGGCGTGAGCTTGGCGATGGGGGGCATCACGCCGAAGGCATCGGCGGTGAGCATGACCAGGTTTTTCGGTTGGCCACAGCGGCCGGATTCCGATGCGTTCGGGATCGCCGAGATCGGATAGGCGCCGCGCGAATTTTCGGCGAGCGTGCCATCGTCGAGATCAAGGTCACGTGTGACCGGATCCATCACGACGTTTTCGAGGACAGTACCCCATTGCTTTGTTGTCGCGTAGATTTCAGGCTCGGCCTCGGGCGAGAGCTTGATCATCTTGGCGTAGCAGCCGCCTTCGAAATTGAAGAGGCCGTTTTCCGACCAGCCATGCTCGTCATCACCGATCAGGATGCGGCTGGCATCGGCCGACAGGGTCGTCTTGCCGGTGCCCGAGAGGCCGAAGAAGATCGCCGCGTCATCTTTCTCGGACGTGTTCACCGAGCAGTGCATCGGCATGACGCCCTTGACCGGCAGGTAATAGTTGAGCGCGGTGAAGACCGATTTCTTGGTCTCGCCAGCATAGGACGTGCCGCCGATCAGGACCATGCGCTTGGCAAAGCTCACGGCGATGACGGTTTCCGAGCGCGTTCCGTGACGCGCGGGATCGGCGCGGAAGCTCGGGCAATTGATGATCGTGAATTCGGATTTGAAATTCGTGTGCTCTGCATCCGTAGGGATACGGAGGAGGTGGCGAATGAATAGCGAGTGCCAGGCGAATTCAGTGACGACCGTGACGGGCAGGCGGTGATCAGGGTCGGCGCCGCCGAAGAGTTCCTGGACGAAGACGTCCTGGCCGGCGAGGTGCGTCGTGAAGTCTGCCAGCAGCGTGTCGAAATGCGCCGGCGTCATCGAGGCATTATTTTCCCACCAGACTGTGTTCTCGGTCGTGGCGTCGCGCACAGTGAACTTGTCCTTGGCTGAGCGGCCCGTGTGCTGTCCGGTCTCAACGACGAGCGCGCCGCCGTTTGCAACGCGGGATTCCCCATTTGTGACAGAGGTTTCATACAGTCGTGGTTCTTTCCAGTTTTTCCGGACCGATTTCGGGCGCACGCCCAATTCAGTAAGAATGGCTACGGTATCGCTCATGGTTTCCTCGGAATTTTGTTCGGCGCTCTGGCGAATTAGATTGAGCCACTAAATGGCACGGACCGGAAATTTGCAACATTCATGCCCAAGACATGGACAGTTTGAAGCAGTGTTAGCGATAACATGTTGAAATCCGGACGGATTTGCCTGCCTTCGTCACTCACCCGATGGCTTGCCACGCAGTCGATCGAGCACGGTATCGCGCCATGTTTCAGGCAAGACATACACAATCCATGCGCCCACCTCATAATGTGCGCGTTTCCAGATATCGACCGGATTCAGGCTGGCTTTTGCGCAGGCCGTGCGCGCCTTCGGGCCGCCATGCGTGACGGATTGGAAGATGATCTTGGCGCGCAGAAGATGCATGCAATTGGAGATGAACACGAGTTGTTCGGCATCGGTCAAACCGGGCTGGCTGGCGAGTGTCTGAAGGCCGGAAATCGTGTCGCGCGACGAGACGTCTGCCGTGATCCGGGCACCATAGCCGGAGCGGCGGATGGCGGTGAGCGCCATATCCTGGCTGCCGACGACACCTTCCTGCGGGCGGTGCCCGCCGACCATCACCAGCTTGTCCACCTTGCCCGCCTCGAGCAGGGCAATGCCCTTGTCTATGCGGGCGTCAGCTTCCTTTGCCGAGTCGGAATAGAAAACGACGCCTGCACCTTGGCTGATCTTTCCGGTCTGATCGACAAAGCGGGTCAGGCCGAAAAAGATGAGTGTTGCAAAGAGGTCCGCAACCAAGAGCCGCACCAACAGGAATCGCAGTTTTTTCATGCGGCTTCTTAGCAGGATTCAGGACGCGGGCGAGGGGACAGGTGTAGTTTTGAGCGTGTCCAGCAGGGCGAGCGTAGGGGTGGTGAGGAGGGTGGGCAGGGCGTCCAGGCTGTACCAGCCGAAACCGCCATGTTTTTCAGGCTCCATCAGGCGGGGTGTGCCCGAAACAACGCGCGCGTAGAAAATCGGCGATACCCAATGGCGTCCATCACCGCCGTCCAGAATTTCCGCTATGCAGGCGAGGTCGTTGACGTCGATCTCAATTCCCAATTCTTCGGCGATCTCGCGCCGGGCCGTTTCGCGCGCCGGCTCGCCGAAATCGATCTTGCCGCCGGGCAGGCCCCACGCACCGGCTTCCGGTTCGGTGAGGCGCTGGATAAGTAGAAGCCGGCCTGCGTCATCGAAAATGGCCGCGCCGCACCCTGCCTCGGGATAGGCTGTCATGCGCGGTCTCCAACCAGCCAGCGGATCACGTCGACATAGTCGAAGGCCAGTGACACGAGCAGGACCGCGACAGCCGCGACAATCCATTTTCCGGCCCAAGTGCTTGCCACCTGCCAACTGGAGCGGCGTGTGAGCAGGTAGACGACGAGCGGCGTCCAGGCGACCACATGGCCGAGGCCGAGAATGCGGCTGTAGCCAAACTGGCTGTAAAGAAACATGATGCCGCCCGCGCCGACCACGAGGCCAAGCAGGGTCCAGCGTGCCTCGACCCGGACGAAGCTGAAGGGGATCGACAGGGCGAGTACGCCGACAAGGACATTGAGCCAGACCTGGATCCATTGCGGCTGGGTGGCGACGTCGGCATTGAATGCGGCGAAGACGTCCATCATGGCGCTAAAGCTCGCCGAACGATTGCAGTGCTGCCCGAGCGACGGGTTCTCCCCATTCCTGAACGAAGTGGCCACCATCGGCGACGATCATCGGTTCCGGGCAGTTGCGGATCGTCTTGCGCAGCTGTTCCATTTGCGGCGGGCCGAGCACAGGGTCCTGCGCGCCGACGGCCATGAAACTGTCACCCGACCAATCATTCGTCCACCAGAGCGCGGCGCGTTTGGAGATGTCGACGCCTTCCATGCCGGGCGCCACCATGACCAGTTCCGGGAAGGTGCGCACGCCCGCCTTGTAAGTCGCGTCCGGGAAGGGGGCGCCATAGGCGGCGGCTTCCGCATCGGACAGGATTGGCGTGCCGCGCTTCATCAGGGCGGCGACGTCCATGTCCGGCTGGTTGCGCACATAGGCTTTCCACTGGTCGAAGCCGGCGCCGGGGGACTGGCCTGTGGCGATGGCCGTGTTCATGACGATCAGGCGCTCGAATGTGTCGGGCATGTCCATCGGGATTGTCAGGCCAAGCAGGCCGCCCCAATCCTGGCAGACGAGCGTGACATTCTTCAGGTCCAGCCGCTTGATCAGTTCGAGCATCATGTTGCGGTGAAAGTTGAATGTGTAGACCGTGTCATCGACGGGTTTGTCAGACCGGCCAAAGCCCAGCCAGTCGGGGGCGATAACCCGGGCGCCGCTGTCGAGAAAGACGGGTATCATCTTGCGGTAGAGGTAAGCCCAGGACGGCTCGCCGTGCAGGCACAGATAAGTGCGGACGGCGTCCTGTGGGCCTTCGTCGACATAGTGGACTCGCAGGCCTTCATAACCGGGCAGGTCGTCGACGTAATGCGGCGCGTAGTCGTAACCGGGCAGGTTGTCGAAACGGGTATCCGGCGTACGTTTTGCGTCGAGGGGCATGGGAAATCCTCTGGTCTGTACTTGCAAGTACCATGCGTTAGGCCGTGGCGAATGCCAACAGGGCGACTTTCTCAAAGACACACTAATGGCGTCGGATGATTATGGTATCATGACACGTGAGTTGGTTCGAGCCGGACCGGAAACACCCTTTGGAGAACACCATGTCATACACGATCAACCGAACCATCACAGCAGCGAGTTTTGACGAGGTTGACCAGCGCACGCGCTCCGCCCTCTTAGGCAAAGGGTTCGGTGTGCTCACCGAGATCGACGTCAAAGGCACGATGAAAAAGAAGCTGGATGTCGACATGCCGCCCTACCGCATCCTGGGTGCCTGCAATCCAAAGATGGCGTATCAGGCCATCGGGATGGAACCGCGCGTCGGGGCGATGCTGCCCTGCAATGTCATCCTGAGGCAGGTGGGCGACGCAGTCGAAGTGAGCGCCATCGACCCGGTTGCCTCCATGCAGGCAATCGACAACATTGAACTTATCCGCGTTGCTGGCGAGGTGCGCGACCTGCTCGCCGAAGCCATCGCAGCGATATAGAAGAGGAGGCCTGGAAGTGGCAAAAGTGATCGGCCTGGGAGGGTTGTTTTTTCTGTGCAAGGACGTCGATGCGACACGCGCCTGGTATACGCGCGTACTCGGCATCGAGATTGACGATTTCGGCAGCAGCAGTTTCAGCCATGCCAGCGCGGCAGGCGTTTTTCCCAAGGCTGCCCAGACCATATGGGCGCCGTTCAAGGGAGAGAGTGACTATTTCAAGCCTTCGAGCAGCGACTTCATGATGAATCTCATGGTCGACGATCTGCCCGGCGTGCTCGAACGGGTGAAGGCCGAAGGCGTGGATCTCGAGGGCGAGCCCATGATCGAAAGCTATGGCCACTTTGCCTGGATCATGGATCCTGATGGCCGGAAAGTGGAGCTCTGGCAGCCGGTTGAACCGGAGGCCTGATACCGGCCCCAAAAAAGCGGCCGCCCCGGTTTCCCGCAGCGGCCCGAGGTGAGGCTCTTCAAGGTGAAGAGAGAGTTAGGTCTTCGCCGCGGCCTTGCAGGCTTCGATATCGTCGGCAGTCAGTTCGGACTTGTCGTTGCGCAGGGCGGTGACGATGCCGACTTCCTTGGCGATCTTCTTGCAGATGCGGACGGAGGCTTTCTTGCGATCGAGTTCGCCGACGCAGGTCGTGCCTTCGCAGGTCCAGACAACGCTCTCGGCGATGACATGCTTGTCGGCAACAGGGGCGGCCGTTTCGAACACGAATGTGCCAGCGAGGGCGGGAGCAGCGAGCGCCAGGGCGGCGGCGCTGATAAGGGCGGAACGTAGCATGGGAGGGTGCCTTTCGTTCGGGGTTTATGATGAGCGTGCAACGCAGTGAAGAAAGGGCAAACACCCCCTTCAGAATAATGATTATCAAACGTTGAATACTTGGTCAAGTGTTCAGAATACAGAATCGGTCGAATTCCCCAAGCGGAAATCTCTTCTCGTCTCGGTTGCCCCTACGACACAAATTGCTCCTGCCCGTGCCTGAGTTAGAGTGGCCGAAAGAACAGAGGCACACGCCCGGGAGAGAGACATCATGGACTTCAATATTCCGCAGGATATCGCCGATTATCTGGTCGTGCTCGACCAGTTCATCGAGGACACGATCAAGCCGCTCGAACAGCAGGATGACAATATCCGCTTCTTCGACCATCGCCGCGAATGGGCGCGCACAGATTTTGAGAATCAGGGCTTGCCGCGCAAGGAATGGGAAGAGCTGCTGGGTAAGGCGAGACGCCTCGCGGACGAAGCAGGCCACTTGCGGTATGGCCTGCCGAAGGAATATGGCGGCCAGAACGGGTCGAACCTGGCCATGGCGATCATCCGCGAACATCTCGCGCGCAAGGGGCTCGGCCTGCACAATGACTTGCAGAACGAGCATTCCATCGTCGGCAACATGCCGCAGATCCTGATGCTGCGCGACTTTGCCCGCGACGACCAGAAGCATCTCGCGACGGCGGCCCTTGAGGGCAAGTTCCGCGCGACGTTCGGCCTGACCGAGCCCAATCACGGCTCTGACGCGACTCATATGGAAACCCGTGCTGTCCGCCACAAGAAAGACGGCAAGGACGGCTGGCTGATTAATGGCGAGAAGATGTGGATCACCGGCATGCACCATGCCACGCACATGATGTGCTTTGTCCGCACCAGCGGCGAGGACGGTGATGCACGCGGCATCACGTGCCTGCTCGTGCCGGCGGACGATCCGGGCATCGAGATTCTCGAATACATGTGGACGTTCAACATGCCGACCGATCACCCGCGCCTGACGATCAAGGATGTCTGGGTGCCCGAGAGCGCCGTGTTCGGCCCGCCCGAAGGTGGTCTCGCGCTGGCCCAGCATTTCGTGCACGAGAACCGCATTCGCCAGGCTGCCAGCTCGGTTGGTGCGGCCCTGTTCTGCATTGACGAGTCGATCGACTATGCGAACACGCGCGCGCCGTTCGGCAAGAAGCTGTCGACCAACCAGGCCATCCAGTTCCCGATCGTGGAACTCTCATCGGAAGCGGAGATGCTCCGGCTGCTGATTTTTAAGACGGCGTGGGAAATGGATCAGATGTCCAAGCCGGAAGTCGCGATCAAGCTGTCGGACAAAGTGTCGATGTGCAACTACCGGGCAAACCGGCTCTGCTGCAACGCCGCCGACCGCGCGATGCAGATCCATGGCGGCATGGGCTATTCCCGCCACAAGCCGTTCGAGCACATTTACCGCCACCACCGCCGCTATCGCATCACCGAGGGTTCAGAAGAGATCCAGATGCGCAAGGTTGCCGGGCACCTTTTCGGCTTCATGGGCGCGCAAAAGCATGGCCAGCCCCGCGGCGAAAAAGACGCCAAGGGCAAGAGCACCGAGCCGACGGATTTTGCGGTTCGGTAGATACCAAATTGCACCCGGCGGGAGGCAAATCCCCGCCGGGCGGCAAAGGGTTAATTTTGCGGTAACTTTCGTGGGGGCAGAGTCGGTGAAAGATTCACCACACTGGAGTTCCCGCCATGTCCCTGCTCGAACGGGTGATCCGTGCGCACCGTTGCACGTCGACACATCACCATATCGCGTTCAATGCGCTTGACCTGATTGGCGCCGATGAGGCCGAGAAGTGGAAGTCGCTGTTCCTGGTGCACCATGAGCACCTGCTGAAGGGGGCCAAGGCGCCGGACACGGCGTTCAAGGATTTCCGCAATCACGTCCTGCACATTTCCGAAGGCGAGTGGGGCGGCGCGCGTGACAAGGCGACCGAATGGTATGCCACGGCTGTCGACCTGCTTTCGCGCAAGAAGTGGAGCGAGGCCGCCTATGCGCTGGGCGTGCTGAGCCATTATTATGCCGATCCGCTGCAGCCCTTCCATACTGGCCAGACCGAGGAAGAAGGCGCCATCCACCGTGCGGTGGAATGGAGCATCGCCAAGTCCAATGACGAGATCACGGCGCGCATCGAGGCTAATGGCTATCCGGAAATCCATGTGCCGAATGGCGTGGGCTTCGTGTCCGACATGGTGCGGGCCGGCGCTGAGCGGTCGCATCCCCACTACCAGACATTCATTGATCACTACGACCTTGATGTTGGCGTAAAGGATCCGCCGGCTGGGCTCGATGAGACCATGCTGGAGATCGTCGCCGACCTTGTCGCCTATGCGACGGCGGGCATGGCGACGCTGATGTCGCGTGCCATCGAAGAGGCGGCCGTGGCGCCGCCCAAGGTAAACCTGACGATACAGGGCTATATCGAGACGCTGGATATTCCGCTTCGCAAACTGTCGCGAAAAATCGCGGATGAGGGCAACAGGCGCCAGGTCGAACGCATGTATGCCGAGTTCCAGAAGACCGGCAAAGTGGTCAAGACGCTGCCGGACGACGACAAGGCGATCCGCAAGCTGCATGCGAAACAGGTGCTGCGTGTGCCGCTGAAGCAGCTCGACGCGCAGGAACTTGCGCCGCTTGGCAGCGCGCGGGTGAAACCTCTAGACGACGGGCCGGTGATCAGGAGCGAAAAGCCGGAACCGAAACCGGAGGCAAAGCCGAAGCCGGCGCCTGTGCCCGAAGTCAAAGCCGCTGTGAAACCCGAACCAAAGCCTGCGCCCAAGCCTGCTCCGGTCAAGGAAGCGCCCAAGCCGGAAGCCGCGCCCGGCGCAGAGGCCGAACCTGAACTGGCACCCGTCGAGTCGATTGGCGGTCACGGCGCCCTGACACGGGAATCGCCGGTCGTTGATGCCCCCTCCGTTGGTCGCAAGACGGCGCGACGTCTTGGAAGGGCCGGGATCATGAATGTCGGCGACCTGCTGGACTGCGACATTGAAGAGACCGTGCACCTGCTGAACGTCCGCCACATTGATGCAGAGGCGCTGACGGACTGGCAGGACCAGTCGCGCCTGATGATGGATGTGCCGGGCCTGCGTGTGCATGATACGCAAATCCTCGTGGGCGCCGGAATACGAACCGCTGCTGACCTTGCCGCGTCCTCGGCCCGGGACGTCTTCCTGTCGGCCATGGACTTCCTGACGACGCCGCAGGGTGACCGGGTGCTGTGGGAAGATGCGGAGTTTGAAGAAGTGGAAGTCGAAGGCTGGATCAGCATGGCGCAGGCGAGCGCCGGCTGATCAGAGCCCGCGAGGTGACAGGCCGGCGGCGCGATAGATCGCGTCGATTGCAGCCATGTTCCCGACGGCATCCCGGCCGCCTGTAAGCGCATGCGTGCATCCCGCCAGCACGTCCAGGACGTGGGCGAGCTGGTGGTCGTACGTGGTCTGGCCGGGGGCGGTAAGGGTGCGGTTGTCGCCGTCGATCGTGGTGGTGATCATGTGCCCGCGATGGGGGTGGATCGGGTTTTTGATCTCGAGCTGGCCCAGTGAGCCCTCGACCCGGATCCAGGCATCAAACTTTGTGTCCGGTGCCATCGTCGTGTGGATCGATCCGGTTTCGCCGCCTGGAAAGCGCAGCTCTGCGGCCATGCTTGTATCGACGCCCGGGCGGTCGCAATGAGCGGTGGCTGAGACGACCTCAGGCTCGGTCCCAACCAGCGTGCGCACCCAGTGGACAGGATAGCAGCCGAGGTCCATCAGCGCGCCGCCGCCCACCTCCAGCGTGTGGCGTAACTCGCCCGGCCTGTAGGGGATCGTCACATCGAAGGCGGCGTCGACCCGGCGGATTGTGCCAAGCCGTCCGCTGCGCACGATATCGAAGACGCGCTGGAAGGCCGGGTGGAAGCGATAATGGAAGGCTTCGATGAGGACGCGTCCCGTGCGCTGCGCAGCGTCGGTCATGCGGGCTGCTTCGATTGCATTCATGGCGAACGGTTTCTCGCAGAGCACGGCCTTGCCGGCTTCGAGCGCGGCGATGGTGAGGTCGGCGTGACGGTGCGGCGGCAGGGCATTGTAGATGAGGTCAATGTCATCACGCGCGATCAGGGTTTCATAGGAATCGGCAATATCCGGAACTGTGTTTTCGGCAGCGTACGCACGGGCGCGCGCTGCGTCGCGCGCGGCGACGGCAACGATCTCACAATCATCGCGCAGCCGGGCCGGGTTTATGAGCGCAGGCGGTGCAATTTTTGATGCGCCGAGGATTCCGATCCTGATCATTGGAAGTGCCTTGTTTTTGTTCAACCTGATTTCGGTCTGTGGACAGTGCGTAAACACAAATCACGCTGCTGTTTACCCCGACCTAACAGCGCTTAACGTTAAATCGCAAATCTGGCTGCTTGCGACGGCGTGCAGTAACGAATCGGAAAGCATGTGGGAGGTTAATGGGGGTTCCGGAGCCATTAATCCTAGGAGTGCCACGCTAATGCTGAATGTTCTCATTGCGCACATCGCTAAAATCAATGGACTCTCGGAACCTACTGCCAAGACGGCGCTGGGGATTGTGTTGAATTCAGCTGAGCGACAGGCTTCATCCTTCGCACCGGCAATGTTCAAGGCCATTCCCGGCGCTCGGGCACTCGC
>NZ_JBDNGN010000051.1:0-25161 GCF_041689225.1 Hyphomonas sp.
CACCCCGTCACAACGAGCATTAGCGCAAGGCCTGACGCGCCCCACTTGAAAGCAAAGCGCTCGGAAGCGCGCTGGCCGCTGAACTTTTCCATTTCGAATTTCCCTTCGGAGACGTTCTGTCGGCCGATCTGCCAGAATGGCAGATAGCATCCGCTCGAAACCAAGACTAACCTGTAATACCCGATCCCGATGCGAGCCTGTCAACCTGGCCAATATCTGCGTCCGGACCTTGTCCGCCGGGCGCATCATCGCGTCCGAGAGAATATATGACAGGCTTTGACTCATATCCCTCGATTTCATCGACTGCCTGACCGTAGCGATAAGGCTTACCCCAAGGATCGACCGGCAACGCATCATCGAGATAGGGGCCACGCCAACTGGCCCGCAGGCTTTCCTCGGATGGCCGATCTACGAGCAGCGCCAATCCTTCCTGATCGGTCGGATAGCGCCCCACATCTAGCCGCATCGTGCCGAGCGCCGCCTCCAGCGTGCGTACCTGCGTACGCGCTGCTGTAATCTTGCTATTATCAAATTGCGAAAACAACCTGGGCCCTACCAAGGATGCAATGACGGCCATGATCGCCAAGACGATCAGAATCTCCAGCATGGAATACCCGTGTTCGCCGCGGCGCTCATCCAAGGCGGGCGCGGAAGAAGGAGAATCCAGTTGGGCTGATCGGGCTGGCATGACAATCCTCCTAAAAATCGAACTGATAAAGACTGGTCATAGCCATTACAATTGAAATGACCAATCCTCCAACCACAACTGACAGCAACAGGATGGCTACAGGTTCGGCGATGGAGGTCAATTGCTTGGTCGCAGCGGCCATTTCGTCCTCGTAATTCTGGGCCGCCAGAAGCAGCATCTTGTCCATTGTGCCCGACTTTTTGCCGGTCTGCAGAAGGTCGATCAGAAGCGGATCGGATATGGACACATTCGTTGCGAAGGCATCACCAAGATCCTCGCCGGAGCGCACTCCGCGGCGCACGCCTGCGAGTTCAGCGGAGAAATCAGCACCTTTAGTGGCGCGTTCCGCCAAGTTAAGCGCCGTCATCAGAGAGGCGCCGTTGGCAAGGGCTACACCCATTGTGCGAGCCCATATAGCCAGGTCGGCCCGTCTCAGCACGCCGCCGATCCCGGGAAGGCGCATCGCGATCCGGCGCACAAGCGTCCGGTTGCGCCGAACCATCCAGCGCAGGAGAATGATTGTTGATATGAGGCCGGCAATCACAATCACCCAGTTGGCCTGCATCCAGACACCTGTCTGGATAACTATTCGCGACACAGCGGGGATGTCGGCGCCGGATCGGTCTATCAGAGTGCCAAAACGCGGGATGACGAACAGGAACATAAGGAAAATGATTACAAACCCAATCAGACCGAGAACGGCTGGATAGGCAAGGGCCGAGCGAAGGTCAGAGGCCAGCTTGTCATCGGCTGCCATTCGGTCGGCTGCATCACGCAATGTATCAGCAAGATGGCCCGTCTCGGTGCCGAGATCGACCAGGCTTGAAACATAGTCAGGCAATTCCTTGAAATGTTCACGAAGACCCGATGAAAGAGGCTCCCCGCGGCGCAAGTGCTGGCTGAGCCGGGCGGCGCGTTCGGCAAGCTCGGGGTGGGCGTCGCTTCGGCGCAGGCTTTCGATCGCTTCATGAAGCGGCACTCCGGCCGATATCAATGTTGCTAGCTGGCGCATGGTCTGGGTCAGCAGCTTTCGGGTTATTCCCTTGCTGAACAGGCGGTTTCGCTGGTTTGTCGGCGAGGTAATGGTCAGTGGAAACAGGCCGCGTTCACTTAATTCTTCAAATGCCGCCTCCTTCGAGCCCGATTCATGGCGCCCGGATACTTCTGTCCCATCCTGATTGAGGGCCTTGTAAAGATATCGCGCCATGGTCTAGCCCTTGAGTCCGCCACGTCGCGGTCCTCTTACTGTTCTCGTTCTCTTCGCACCGCGCAGGCCTGTGATCAAGGGGTTGGAAACCGGTCCGTGCGCCAGTATTAAACGAGGGCGCGATCGAACCCGACATGTATTATCGGCGCAGGCGCAGGCAGACAGGCAAACCATTCATGGATCAGGCAAAAATACTGGAAACGCTGGTCGCAGCCGGACTGGTTGCGCCTGATGATGTCAGTTCTGCAGCTTCGCTTCAGGCCGATACGGGCGGCCAACTTTTCGAGACCCTAATCCGAATCGGCGCCATCGACGAGGACGACTTGCTCTCGCATGTATCAGACTTATGGGGCGTGCCCCTGGTCATGCCCGATGACATGCCGGTCGAAGTCGATGCCATCTTACGGGCTATTGCTGACCTGAAACTCGACAGGGATTGGCTCCTTCGCCACCAAGCCCTGGTGTGGTGGCTGGGGCCAGAGGGGGAATCGGAGCGCCGTTTGGCGTTGGTCGGGCGCAATCCGCTGGACCCTCAATTGCGCGAAGCGATTGATCGCGCCGTCCATCATCATGAGCTCGCCTCTCCCGGCCAACTGGTCAATATCACGCCCGGTCTGATCTCACGCAGCCAGTTTGATGTGCTGAAGGCGCTATTTCCGTCTGACGATCAGTCGGAGCGTGACTATGGCGGCGACACCGACCTTGCGCGGTTGCGCGAGCTTGCTGAGGAGGCCCCTATTATTGACCTCGTCAACCAAGTATTTGCGGCAGCCATCAAGGCACGCGCAAGCGACATTCATTTTGAGCCCTATGACAAGAACTTCGACATACGGTTCCGCATAGATGGCGTGATTCAGTCCTGGCAGAAGCAGCCGAGATCTCGCTATGATGCCGTGAGCACGAGGATCAAGCTGATCTCGGGTATGGACATTGCCGAACGCAGGCTGCCGCAAGACGGTCGCCAGTCCATTCGCCTGTCAGGTCAGCAATATGACCTGCGGGTTTCTTCCTTGCCGGGTGCCTGGGGCGAGAGTCTGGTATTGCGCCTGCTTGACAAGAACCGGAACCTGCCATCGCTAGATGATTTGGGACTTGCAGGGCGCGCGCGTCGCCTGTTCAGCGATTTGATCCGTAATCCTGACGGCATCATCCTGGTCACTGGACCTACCGGATCGGGTAAATCCACTACCCTTTACAAGGCGCTTGAGGAGATCAATGACGGACGCAAGAAGATCATAACGATTGAGGACCCGATCGAATATGAGATGAGCCGTGTGTTCCAAACACAGGTAAAAAGCGACATCGGCTACACGTTCGCCAGTGGACTCCGTTCGATCCTGCGACAAGATCCGGATGTCATCATGGTCGGCGAAATCCGGGATCCGGAAACAGCCGCCATTGCGGTCCAGGCTTCGCTGACCGGACACCTTGTCTTGTCCACGCTGCATACAAACTCGGCTTTGCTGGCCGTGTCGAGATTGCGCGACCTTGGTCTTGAGCCGTTTCTTATTGGGTCGGCCATCAAGGCGTTCGCTGCCCAAAGACTAGTTCGAAGGATATGTCCTCATTGCAGTCGTCAGACAGCGCCGCCCGATAATCTGCCGCTCCTGCTTTCGTCCTGTGCCTCAGAGGCTCGAGCCGCGATCGACGCAGAAATGGGCGTCGCAAACTGGAAATCAGGAGAGGGTTGCCCAGCCTGTTCCGGCACGGGATTTCTTGGACGTGTCGGGCTGTTTGAGCTTGTCGCAGTGGATGCAGGGCTTCGCGACCTTATCCTGGGAGGTGCCAATGCGTCCGAGCTGGAATCCTTCGCACGAAAGCAAGGATTTAGGCGTCTTGCGGAAGACGGTTATGAAAAGGCCAGAAGCGGGGTCACGACCGTTTCTGAGATCCTGCGTGTCGCAGCGAGCGAAACGGATCGCCTCCTTGCGGGCAATGTTTAGCACAGGCAGACACATGCAACGCGCTCATTCGTTCCAAAGCGGCTTTGTCCTTCCGAGTGTGCTCGCCTACATTGCCGCGTTCACACTGGTGATTCTCATCGCAGCCGGATCGCTTGAGCGCAGCCGCGCGATTGCGATTAGCCTTGACCAAAGCGCAAGGCTCGCCACGGCGCTGGACAGCGCAGAAGCGCGTGCCATATTTACATTTCTCACCTCCCGTCCCGTGCCTGGTGGAATAGACACCTCGGGCCGGTCGACATCGGCCGAAGATCTGCTTCTGGGAGTTGATACCGGCAACGCAGGTGATCCGCTTGAGCCAGCAAATGTCTGGTCTGCATCGGAGGGTATCCGGCTGATGTCTGCAAGTCCTGTCCGGACCTGGGCCATCTATCAGGATGTCTCGGGACTTTTGTCACTCAATACAACCGATGCCGACCTGCTGGCTGGCTTGCTGGAACAGTTTGACGTGCGCAAGGATGACGCCGCAACAATGGCGGCGAGGCTGGCCGACTATCAGGATGATGATAACCTTAGGCGCCCTCTCGGCGCGGAGCGGGCAGACTACCGATTACGGAAGATGGATCCGCCGTCGAACGCACCGCTTCGTACGCCTGCCGAACTGGGCCAGGTGCTTGGCTGGGAGGGCTTTCGGCCTTCGGGTGAACTCGCCTTTCTGAGCATTGTGACGTCCGCACCAACGCAAAATGCTCCGCGCGCCACGTTCGCGCCTGGGGCTGTGCGCGAGCTCGTGGCATCAAGGCTCGCGAGTATTATGAAGAATGAGGATCTCTTGACAGAGGCCATGCAGAGCAGCCTACTCCCCACCGACCGGGCCAGATTCATTTTGGTAGCTCAAGATGACGTCGACGGGCTCTACAGGGTTCGGCTCGTCGAAATCCAACGCCAACCGACCGCGTCCGCGCGGCCCTACACCCGACTGCTCATATCCGAAAATTCCATGTCGCAACTACCAGAGAATTGGCAACCAGGCGCAAATGCTCAGAACATTGATTCCTCTCAATCTGAAGGCCGTTGAGGCTGGAGCCCGGCGCAAGGTTGCGCGGGTATCTGTCTTCGGACCGACCGCGCAGGTGGTGCCGAGGTCTGCGTGCAGTTTCGAGCGCATATGGATGCCTCGGACGGACCGCAAGGGCATTGAGGCCGTGCGGATGCGCATGTCACGCGATACTGGCAACGGCGGCCCGGTCGGTATCTTTATTGAGAAAAGGGAACACACTGGAGCCGGCTTCCTGAACGTGTGGATATGGGAAACCCAGCTTCTTCAACTGGATGACAAGCCATCTTCCAATCTGGTAGTTCCTGAAACATTTGCGCGCGCTCCGGGCCCGGATGGCGCCCGGTTAGCGGCTTGCCTCTCCGGGTTTGAAGGTCAAATTTGGGATACCGGTCAGTTGGTTGCGTCGCGATGGTGGCGCTCACATCCTTCCGACCGCGACTGGCGTGAATTCATTTCCGGGAGCGAAGTCATAATTGGGGGGGCGGCACTTGACGCTCAACGCCTGAGCCGTGTGCCCGAGCCGGAAAGCCCGCCTTGGCGGCTGGATCTTAGCCTTTCCGATATCGAGCCGTCCGCGATAGAAGGCATGTTGTCGCCAGCCCGAGTAGCACTGGCAGCCGCAGTCATCATTGCTCTGCCACTCGGCTTTGTGTCGGGAAATGGGCTGAAGCTGAGCGGATACAATGCCGCGACAGCCGCAAAGTTAACTCAGTTGAAAGCAGATGTAGGCGATGTGATGGACGCGCGCCGGATCGCATCCGACAACAAGTTGCAGATCGACCGCATGACCCGGATCGGTGACCCTTTCAAACTTATTGACGTCCTTGTGGAGCTGCGCACGGCCATCGGCCCTGACAATGTCACGCTGCGATACTTGGCATTTGACGCAGGGAACATCGAAGTCAAAATTTCAACAACCAACACGCCGCGTCTTGCAGATCTCGTCAGCCGTCTGGAAGACGGTGAGGTGTGGCAGAAGGTCAGTGCCACAACCGAAGCTGGAAACATAATTGTTCTCAGGGGCGAGCTCGCTACGGGGGCGAACCGATCATGAGCGAACTCGATATCCATCGTGATCCAAAGCCAGACTCTGGCCTGTTTGGGCAGCAGGTTACACCGCGCAGCCTCTATGGGCTCGTGGTGTTCGCGACCTTGCTCGGGATTTATGCCATCGTGCAGGTATCCGGCCTGGTTTCATCGCAGCGCCTCAAAGCTGAAGGTCTCGGTGCTGACCTCGCAGTTATGGAAGACATAGAAGCGCAGACAGTCTGGCGGGACCGTATGGGTCAGACCAACGCCATGCTGGATCAATGGTCAGACCATATCTGGGAGGCCGGATCGCCTGGCATTGCGGCTGCCGAGATTGACGCGGTTCTGAGGGACATCGCCGGGATGGCGTCTGTCGAAAACCTGAGAACCGACGTCAGCGCAGTCACCACGGTGAAGGATGGGCTTCCCTACATCCGGTTTGAAATGTCAGGCGCGGTTACGCCTGAGCAGATCCCGCTTCTCTTTGCGTCGATCGCGGCATCAAGCAAAATGCTTGTTCTCGACGATGTGCGTCTGACAACGCGCCTGGAATCCCAGACAGTCGTGCAGATGAGTGGCGTTGCCCCCTTCAAGCAAACCGCTGCTTCGGACAAATGAGCGTGCGGTTTTTCCCTTTCGCGGTTATCGGTCTGGTTGCTGCCGTCGGCTGCCTTGCGGGCTTTGTGTCAACTTCACCCGTTCAGACAGATCTGGATGTGACCGGAGGATCCGACTGGGATGAGATCGCTGGCCCAGTCGATTATTCCCCGTCACTTGATAGGTTCGTACTGGAGGTAGCTGAGCTTCAGCTTTTCGGGAAGTCAGCTGCGATCATGTCAGGCTCATCTCGGCAACCAAGCGAGCTTGGAGGTCAGGAAGAAGGGCGCGGAATTCCTCGTCTGCTGGGTATTGCGGTGCTGGATGGCGAAAGGGTGGCCTTGCTAACTGATGGCTCTGGAGCGCCAATTCGCGTGGCAAATGGAGGTGAACTCGACAGCGGGTGGCTCGTCAGCGAAATCGACCTGAACTTTGTAACGATTACGCGCAGTGATGGCGAAGTGATTCTGAACTTATACAAGCCGGGCGTGGTCCAGGCGCGTGAGTAGCCGTGCAGGAGATTCAATTCCTTCAGCAAGGGCCGCAGCGAAACCGGAGGCAGGCTATTCACTGCTCGAAATCCTGGTTTCGCTCGCAATTCTGTCACTGGTATCTACAATAACGGTCGTCAATGGCATTCGGATGGTCGAGAATATGACCGAAAGGTCGGCGGTTCAGAAGATCATCGAGACGATTGAAACAGCCCGCTACATTGCGCTGACCCGGGAAAGCTCGCTTGTCCTCGATCCGGCCCAACCCGGCCAGCCGGCATGGCTCGAGCTGCCGGAGGACTGGACCCTCATTCCTGATCAGCCGATCGTGTTTTCCAAAAGCGGTGTTTGCTCCGGCGGCCGCCTTACAATCCGGACCGCCAGAGGCCAAGACCACGTCATCTATGCCGAAGCACCTGACTGCCGTGTCCGTGACCGCTAAGGGTGCGGGATGACGTTGGTTGAGCCTGTCTGTGGACTGTTTGAAGCAGAACGGACGGTGCCCTCAGTATAAAGCGACACGTGCTGCACCAGATCTTAGCGCTTGAAAGGTCGCCAATCCATTTCGAGTTCAGGCGCCTTGCGGTGGTGGGCCATAACAAACAAAGTCTTTCTGGCTCGGCGCGAAAGGCTTGCCGCGAATCTTAAGATATTCTGCAGCATATGTGTTCCAGGGGCTTACCTGCGCATTGGTCGCGATCCCGCCATGAAACTGATGAAACGTGGACTCGCCAAGCAGCATGACAATTCGGGAGGAGGGATAGTCTACCGCGCGCTTCCAGAGATCGAGATTGCATAGCCCGCCGCCTGGTGTCTGAAACCGCTCATCATAGCCGCCGAGTTGATCCCAGGTCGCACGGCGCATGAAGATCGCATTGCATTCGACCGGAAGCTTGTACCATCCATGCGCAGAGGATCCGGCAAGTGCAGAAATCCCAAACAGCTTATAACCATCCCGGCGCCAGTCCACGGTCTCAAGTAGCGCGTCCTCGACACTCTGGTTATAGCCCTCCTTCATGGACTCCGATTGGACTTTCGGACCCAGATGATGGGCAATGGTTCCGGCAATCACATCGGGGCCCATCTGCAGCGCCTCAATCCCGCGACGCAGGAGACCTGGCGATGCCATCCTTGCGCCATCAACCATAGCGCAGACAAATTCGCCGCTCGAGGCGCGTATTCCGGAATTCATTGCGCCAGCCGGTGATGCGGTCGGATGGGCCTGGTCCAGGAATCGGATATTCGGGGCAATGGCCTCACACCGCGCCCGATCAAATGGCTTTGTGGACCCATTGTCGACAACGATGATCTCGTAGTCGGCAACCGAAAGTGCGTGTTGAACCGGCGCCGACAGGCTCTCAAGGGTGCGGGGGATTTCGCGCGCCATATTATAGGTGACGAGGACAACAGAGAGCTTTGAAACAGGGCTCATAGTAGGTTTTCTTTGTGTGTGCCCAATGACATCAAAGGGATCCAGGAAGCCGGACGGTGTTCCACGTCCGCAGGCTGAAACAGGCGCACTTCGCTTTCTCCCTGACGGGGGCGACGAGGCTGCTGGATAATGAGTGCATAGACTTTGTCCCTCTCGGGGTATGTGGGGTGAGCTAGTTCAAACTAGAGTATCCGTCTTGGTCAAGCCAGTCTTGGTGTCCATTCCCGGTCGTCGCGGATGAGGGCGTTTGCCAAGACTATCAGCTTTCGCATGACGGCGGTGATGGCGACTTTGGGCGGTTTACCGGATGCGCTGAGCTCGGTGTATTTGACCTTCAAGTCGGGATTGTGCCTGGTGACGTTTGTACAGCCTACCGAAACGCGACTGGCCTGGTCCGCGTGACGGTTGCTTGGAAATCGATTACCTGCTGAAAAGCAGCTAGTCACAGCCACCACGTGGTTTGGCGTCCGGGGTCACCGCGGGTTTGCTATCTGGCGCGCGTCCTTTCAGCTAGTCTTCGACTGCCCGACGCGAAAGGCGAGCGAGTCCGAGTCTCAGTCTAGCCAGGCATCGCGCAAGGCGCGGAGAATTCAGCGGTGCATTTACCAGCGCAGCCTCCAGAGAAGCAGGAGACAGGCGATACTCGTCGGCGCCGTGCAGGAGGAACCAGGCAAGAAACCCGTGCCGTCCGGATGCCGTGGACAATGAGAACTGTTGACGCAGGTCAGGCCGCTGATCATGGATCGCTATCATCAGCCGAGTAATGGTCGCGCCCTTTGTCTGGTCAACGCGCTCGGTGGGCGCATTCCAGAAGGTATGATTGGCCGCCCGGAAAGGATTGAGCGGATCTGCCGGCGGACCCTGTCGCATCGGACCGGGAAGGGGTTCTCCCGTCTCAAACCAGCCATAAGCGTACGCCGCCGCCGACCATGTTTCATGGCGGTTGCCTGCGACCAGAGCGCGGTAAGTCTCGACCAGTTCTGCCGCATCCCCGATATTGGTCATGCTGAACCGTGACTGATGTTTGGAAAAGACTTGTGGGTCGGCCGGAACCACGCCGCTGAAGTGAAAAAAGACCAGTGGGCTTCCCGCGGCGGTCCAGCCGAACACTTCCTTGCAAACCGGGCGATTGGCGAGGTTCCAATAGGCGACGTTGTAACCCGGATCCCGCAATATGGTCAGGCGCTCGAGAAAGCTCGGCGCAAAGTCAACAAAGCGCTGATCGACAAACAGACCGTTTTCAAGGTCTATCCGGCAGTGTTGGCTGAGCTTGTCCTTCCACCAAGACAGAAACCGGCGTGCCTCGGCGGTGTTTGAGAAGGCCGCAAACCCGAGATTGAACGTACCGCTGCGCATGAGGTCGAGGTCTGATGGGGTGCCTTCATCCAGAAGCGGCGACAGGATGTGAGGCGTGAGGACGCAAGAGGCCCCATTGGAAATGGCGCCGTAAACCTGGTCCAGAGGGCGGAAAACCTGAATGTCCGGATCAAGGAAGATGGCTGCATCAAATCCGGCCCGATCGAACATGTATTCAAAACACAGAGGTTTGATGGCCGTATTGAATTCAACAAGATTGTAGCGGAACGCCATGTCCCGAATATTGGCAGCGCCAAGCTCGGAGAGATTGACAATTTCGAGGTCGGCGGGCGCCGGGTTTTCCAGAGGCTCGTCAGCGAGAAAAATCCTGAAATCAAGGTCTGGGGCGGCCTTTCGCAAGCTGTCGCGCAAGGTGAGCGCGTAGGCCAGATAATTGCGCGAACAGATGGTGAAGCAACCGATTTTCATCGCGCCCGCCTATCACCCCTGCTTGACCCTTTCAAATGGCAAGATGACTCGGCTTGGTTGAATCCAGGCGCGGAAGGTGGGAGGAAGCGTCCGGATAGGCGGGAAGCAGGTGTGCGGACATGACTAAAAATACGCGATCAAGTAGCCCGGCCGCCATAGAGCTTCGTCGCCTTGTGTCGCAAATCATCAGATGGGTCTGGAAACAGATGCCGCTGCCCCTCAATGCGAAGGATCGGCTGATCGGAGCTGTGTTCCGGCGTTTACCCATCCTGGTCAGCTGGAGCGGAACATATCGGAACTGGCGTCTGGAAGAAGACCGGCTCGAAGAGGCCCGACGCCAACGCCAAGTCCGCCAGCCGCTCAAAAGCGGACGTCGCACGCACACCGAACTCTCAGGGTTGCCGCGCCCAGCAGCCCTGACGGCGCGCGCCATCGCTTTCTACCTCCCACAGTTCCATCCCATCCCTGAAAACGATGCGTGGTGGGGAGACGGGTTTACTGAGTGGACGAATGTGAAGCGAGCGAGGCCCCAGTTTGAAGGGCACGACCAGCCGGTTCGGCCAGGTGAGCTTGGCTTCTATGATCTACTTGAACAACCACATGTGCGCCGGCGCCAGGCGCGCCTTGCATACCAGTATGGCCTGGAGGGCTTCTGCTTCTACTTTTACTGGTTCGGGGGAAAGCGACTGCTGGAAGAGCCGATCTACGCGTACGCGAATGATACCGAGATCGACTTTCCGTTCTGTCTTTGCTGGGCAAACGAATCCTGGAGCCGGACCTGGGACGGGCTTGAAAGTGAAGTTCTGATCGCCCAGCAACACTCGCCTGAAGACGACATTGCATTCATCTCACATCTGGCCGCCTATCTTCGCAATCCCAAATACATTCGCGTGTGTGGCCGCCCGCTTATTCTGGTTTACCGGGTCGGATTATTGCCCGACCCCAAAGCCACATCGGAACGTTGGCGTGCCTGGTGCCGGTCAAACGGTCTCGGCGAAATATACCTCGTTTGTGTCCAGTCATTCGATTCAGTCGATCCAACCAAGTATGGCTTTGACGCCGCCACCGAGTTTGCCCCGAACAATATGGGGATGGCCCCGGAAACGGACCTCACCTACCCTCTGGCAGACGATTTCCAGTGCAAGACATATGACTGGTCACATCTGACGGCGCGGTCGGTGTCCTATGGCCAATTCGACTACAAGATCTTTCGGTCAGTTACGCCGCGATGGGACAATACTGCCCGGCGGATGAACCGGGCCTCGATTTTCCTGGGGGCCAATCCTGCAGACTATGCCGAATGGCTCAGCGAAGCTGCAAACGATGTTGAAGAAAGATTCAAGGAGCCTTCCGAACGGATTGTCTTCATCAATGCCTGGAATGAATGGGCTGAAGGAGCCTATCTCGAACCCGACGGAACTTATGGATATGCTTGGCTCGAAGCAACGCGCCTCGGCCTGCAGTCTGAACAGGATGCTGGCCGGGTGGAGCCGGCCGACCTGGTTCACGACCAACTGCCTTCTCCAAAGAGCGAGCGGCCCAGGATCATCCTCGTTGTCCATGATTTGCATCCGCATGGCGCCCAGTTCCTGTCTCTGAACCTTGTTGCTACCCTGCATGGGGTATTTGGATATGACGTTGCGACTATCGCCTGCGGAGACGGCGAGCTTCGTGGACGGTTTAGCGTCTATGGGAAAGTCATAGACGCGCGGCCCGGTTCAGAGGCGGGAGACGCACTCCGGATCGCGCTCGGACAACTTGTAGATGAAGGTTTTGGCAAAGCGATTGTGAATTCTTCCGCATCGGGCTGGTTGGCGCCCCACCTGTCGGATGTCGGCATTGCGTGTGTCGGATTGGTGCATGAGTTGCCGGAACTGATAGCCAATATGAAACTCGAACGCGGCCTGTTCGGTCTCGATGCGCATGCCAACGCGGTGATCTTTGCCTCGCGTCAAGTTGAGGAGCGCACAGCAACAGAGGTGCTGGGGCATCCATGGAAAAACCCCGTCATACAGCCGCAAGGACTCTACAAACGTGATGGCATCCTGTCCCTGGACGAAAAGGAGCCGGCACGCCGGCGCCTCTGCAAGGAGTTGGGTCTACCGGCCGCGTCCCGTTTCGTGATCGGCGTTGGATACGGTGACCGCAGGAAAGGCGTCGACATTTTCTGCCGCTGGGCTCTGGCGGCTGCAGCCCAGGATGCCAATCTCCATTTCGTGTGGGTCGGCGGCGTTTCGGATGAGATGAAACAGGCGAGCATCGACGTCCAGTCTGCGGCCCCTGAATTTGCATCCAACCTCCATTTTCTCGGTTTTAAGCGTGAAACGGGCCCGATTTACGCCGCCGCAAGCGCCTTCGCGTTGACGTCAAGGGAAGACCCATATCCGTCGACAGCGATCGAAGCGCTGGACGCAGGTGTGCCCGTCTTCATGATCGCCGGATCTGGAGGTGTGGCGGATCTTGAAGGCACCGGCGCAGTGACGGTTCTGCCAGATGATGACGCCGAAAAGTTTTCGGCAAGGCTTGTCGGATTGCTGACCAATCCTGATGCGCTGGAGCGCTCGGCGCATGCGGGAATGGAGGTCGCGCGCCAGCACTTCGGATTCACGAGTTTCGTCGGGGACGTGTTACGACTTTTGGAAGCACCGATTCCGAAAGTTTCGGTCGTCATCCCGAATTACAACTATTCGCGTTATTTACCCCAGCGCATTGCCTCAGTCCTCAATCAGTCGGTTCCTGTTTGGGAGATCATTTTTCTCGATGATGCTTCGAGTGACGACAGTGTCGCTGTCGCCCGGCAACTCCTCCACAATTGTTCGATCCGGTACCGGATTGTTGAAAATACCAAGAATTCGGGTTCGGTTTTTTCTCAGTGGCAAAAGGGTGTCGACTTGGCCCAGGGCGATCTGGTCTGGATCGCCGAAGCCGATGACTGGGCCGCGCGCGACTTTGTCAAAATCGCCTCTGCGCCATTTTCCGACCCGGCAATGTCGGTATCCTATACCCAGTCGAATCAAGTGTCAGGAAGTGGTGAAATTCTGTCGGCTAGCTATCTTGACTATACTGCAGATGTTGACGCCTCGCGATGGCGCAAACCCTTTGTGAGCGACGGCGCCTCAGAACTCGCAAATGGACTGTCGGTCAAGAACACGTTGCCCAATGTGAGTGGTGTGATTTTCGATCGCGCCGCGCTGCAGAACGTGCTCGGCCGGCACATGGACGAAATCATTAAATACCGCGTGGCAGGAGACTGGTGCGTTTATGCCTTGCTCGCGATGACGGGCAATTTTGCCTATGATCCCCGCCCGATGAATTATCATCGCCGGCATGGTTCGAGCGTGACGGTCTCGCGGTTCACGCGCGCCGAATGGAATGAAATCCGCGACATGCAGGCATTCGTCGCCAGCATGGTGGACGTACCCGATGACTTCTCCAGGCGCGCAAAAGAGTACCTGGATCATTTGGAGCGTAGACTGGACTGACACAAAGCGCGCTGGGGAAACAGGCAAGCACTATGCCTGGGAGGTTGCAAAAGGATGCGCCTCAGGCGCAATGGCCTTGGCATCTTCTTCGTAGCTTGCCAGTACGTCTTTGGCCGGACCGCGCTCTCGGATCTTTCCACCATCCAGCCAGATGGCTGTCTCGCAATTTTCGAGGATCAGTTGCCGACTGTGCGATGCCAGGATCAAAATGCCTGCCTTGCGCACGAATTGCTGCATTCGCTCCGTTGCCTTCATCTTGAACCCGGTGTCACCGGCGCTCAACCATTCATCGAGCACAAGGATTTCAGGATCAAAGGCCGTGGCGATGGCAAAGGTCAGACGCATTCGCATGCCAGCGGAATAAGACATCATGGGCATGCCAAGGAATTCACCCAGTTCTGAAAATTCTGCGATCGCTCGGCGCTTCTCTTCGATCTCCTTGTGCGAGTAGCCAGAGGCAAGACCTCGTAGCGTGATATTCCGATGGCCAGATGCTTCAGGCTGGATGCCGAGATTTATGTTGATAAGGCTTGTCACCCGGCCTCTGTATGTCAGCCGGCCCTCGCTGGGAGCGAGAATACCGGCCAGCACTTGTAACAGGGTTGTTTTTCCCGAGCCATTGCGCCCGATAATGGCGAGCCGGCTTCCGGTTTCCAGATGCAGGGAAATATCGCGAAGCGCGTGGACACCTCTCAGCTTGCCCTGCCTGCTCCATATCAGGCGCTCGTCGGTGTCAGCAAAACCTTGCTCCCGGATATTGCCACGAACGGGAAACGTTACGCCGAGATTTTCGGCGTCAAGGAAAGTGTCGCGAACCGGCAGAGCTGCAACTTTGTGTAGATCTTCGATTCTGGAGGGGGGGGCACCAATCATTGCGTTACAGCCAGTATGGAAGTCGGCGATGACATGCGCCGCCGACCAAAATGCCGACAACGAAGAGGACGGCAGACAGGCAAAGCATGATGAGCCAGCTTTTAGGATCCCCGTGCTCGCCGAGAATGGGTGAAGAGAAGATGTCGAGTGCGTGTGTCAGCGGATTGAAGTCAGCAATGGTGCTGCGCAGCCCGGGCGCGGTGTGTTCGTCGCGGACCCAGAGGACGGGTGTTGTGAAAAATAGGACACGCGTGATCGAACTCATAAGATGCTCAACATCTGGGTAACGTGCTGAAACATAGCCAAGAATCATCTGGATGAAGATCGCGTCGAACAGGATGAGCGCGAACGCCGGAATTGATTCCAGCGCGACCCAGGTTAGCTTGTGCCCATAAAGAAAGAGAAGCGCAATTGCGATGGCGAAGTTGATCGCGAAGATGAACGTTGAACGCGACACGCTCTTGAAAAGATGAATGGAATGAGGAAGCGGCGCACTCTTGATCCAGGACGATCCTGTTCGGAAAACAGCGCACCCGTCAGTGAGGTTGGCCAACAGAAACATGAATATGGCGAAGTTGACGGCAACATAGAGCGTGAAGCGCTGGTGGTTGAGGTCAGAAAAGTTGCCAAAAAACAGGGAAATCGTGGCGACAAATATCAGATAGGACAGGACGATCCAGCTCAGTCCAAGTTTACTGCGCCGGTAGCGTTGCTGGATCTCATCAGACGCGAAAGCGATCCAGAGTTGGACTCTCGAGGCACCCTTTATGAGATCGTCAATTGCGATCCATGGGCTGAATCGCGCCGCTTCCTGAATTTTGACGTCGTTCTTCATCCCGATTTCCGTTTCTTCCCGCGACTGCGCCCGTCTAATCACACGCTCTCGTGTGGGAACAGACTTGTCATTCAGTAAGTCAGATGCCTATCGCCTGACGCTGACCAGAACCTCGATGAATTCTGCGCGAATACCCCGCTCTATTTCATCGATGGTGATCATATGCGTCGACAGGCCGCTTTCCTCACGGATGAACTCGATGATGTCGTATCCCCAGTCCACCGTAACGAGTGATCCCCGGGAATCTATAGGGTTCCCGTGGAATGAAGGCTCGGCGAGGTGGAGGATCGATCCATCCGGCTGGCGTTCGGCGCGTCTGGAAGTCGGACTGCATTTGTTGACCATGGGGACGGTAAATACATGTGCGCCGCCCGGTTTGAGGACACGGGCAATCTCGCGGAACGCCGCGGCGGAATCCAAAACGTGTTCCATGACATCTTGCGTGATGATCAGATCGAAGGTCGCGTCTGCGAAGGTCAGGGCTTCGAGCGATTCGCATCGCTCGTTTCTCACCGGGTGAGTGCTGCCCATGGGTACATCAAGGAAAAAATGTGAGTAAGAATAAGCCTTGCACTGCTGGCTCAGCTTGATGGAAACACCTCGCCCCGCAGGCGAGCTCTCGTGGATATTCAGGTTTCTGTACTTCGGGTAGTAGAGGTCGATGACGCGCATGAGCGCCCTTTCCCTCGGTACTGAATGACACACGGGGCAGGCAAGATGATCGCGAAACCACGTAAACTCTGAATGGAATACGACCTCTGCTTCGCAGACATCACAATGCCCATTCTGATCAAAGCTGAACTTTTTTGTCATTTGCCTGACGCGATCGTGTTTCGGATAAGCGCAGGCTCGAAGTGCGCAACATTGGAGACAGCCAAATCATATTCAGCTATCGCCGCCCTTGGCGGCAGGTGCGATTTACAGTCAGGGGAAGTGCGTGACAAAAATTGGTATCCTTTCAATAAAGCCGAGTATCGAGGCGCGGTCTCAGCCCTCCTTTGATCGACTCTACCAGATGGTCGGCAAAAATACTGGTAATCTGTTGTTCACGAACGCGGTATGGAATCAGATCGCCGGGCCAAAGGAAAGAACCAATTTCTCTTTTTGTCCCAGTAAGCTGAATGAGGAATATAGCGCGCTGGTGATTCCGGCTGCCAATTGGCTCAGTCCCTCTGTCGATTTTGGGGATCTCGCCAAACTTGTCGAAGCACTCAAAATCCCTGTTGTCTTGATCGGCCTGGGAGCTCAGGATGCCGATTACTCGGGTTCTATCGATGTTCCTCAAGGCACTGTGCGTTTCATAAAAGCCGTTTCAGAGCGATCGGTGTCCATCTCTGTCAGAGGCGCTTACACAAGGGACATTCTGTCCAGTTTGGGAATAGACAATGTAACTGTCACGGGATGCCCTTCGCTATATCAAGATTTCCGGACTTTCTCGCCGCCGCCGCAGAAACTGAATATACGGTTCGATCGGGGACTCATTCATTCAACCCGCTATTCTGCGAGCCATGCGCCATTTGCCCGAACCGAATCGGCTCATCGCAAGCTCTTTCGACTCGCTTATGCTGAGAAACTTGACCTTCTGATCCAATCAGAGCCTGAAGAAATGGCGATGTTGACGGGCTTTTCGGACGGGGGTGATTTTGACGACCGATTGCGCATGCTTATGGGCGAGGTTTACAACACTCCGGATTGGGAGGACTTGAAAGCCTTTATCCTGCGACAGGGGAGAGTGTATTTTGACGTCTCAAAATGGGCCAGTTCGCTTGACATGTATGACTATGTTCTGGGGACGAGGTTGCACGGGACAATCATGGCGCTGAATTCCGGTGTGCCGGCAGTCCTGGTCCATCATGACAGCCGTACGCGTGAGCTTTGCGAATTTGCGGCAATTCCCAGCGTCTCTGACGATAGTTTGCAAACAAACCGCCGTTATATCGAGAGGTTGTTCGCGAGGGCTGACTGGTCACGATACTATGAGATGCGTGAGAGAAATTTGACCACTTACATGAATTTTCTCAGTATTAATGGGTTGTCGGCCGCATAATATTAACTCAACTAGCTTATACTCTTGCCTACTCTGGAATATGCAGTCCATCCTCAGGTTATCAGAGCCAGAACGGCGATGACTGCAACCGACGAAATGCGCGCTAACTCGAAGAGGCTCTCTGGAAAAATGCCTGCCAAACTTGAAGCTGTGACGGCGCCGAAGACCGCAAAAGCCTTGCGCACTGTCAGCGACAGGTCTGAGGCTGCGCGACGCCCCATCATTGTCGTTCTTGGGATGCATCGGAGCGGCACGAGTGTCTTGACGCGCGCACTGGCAGCCTTGGGCGTTGAGCTCGGCTCCCACATGATGCTGGCGGTGGAGCAAGATAATGACAAAGGCTTCTGGGAAGACCTCGACATTTACAGGTTGAATGAGCGGCTCCTCAAGAAGTGCAACAGCGCTTGGCATCGTCTAGCGTCGTTGGAAGTTGGGCGATTGGAAACCGAGGAGTTTGCCGCCGAGCGGGTTGAGGCGGCAAATCTCATAAGCACCAAAATTCAGGACGTGGACCTTTTTGCCTTCAAGGATCCCCGAACGGCGGTTTTACTTCCCTTCTGGCAATGTGTCCTGAGCGATCTGGAGCTCGAGCCGCAATATGTGATTGCCGTGCGCAATCCGCTGGAGATCAGTGAATCCCTGCGCAAACGAGACGGGTTTGATCAAACAAAAAATCTGTTGCTCTGGCTAACGCACATGTATTCTGCGGTCCAACTAACTGATGGTGCGCAGCGCGTTTTTGTTGGCTATCAGCAAGTTATCGCCGATCCTCTGGGGCAGCTTTCGCGGATTTGCGAAGCACTCGGTTTGACCGCGCCATCTTTGGAAAGCGCTGCGTACAAGGAATACGCAGACGAGTTCCTTGACGGGTCGCTCAATCACAATCGCATCTCGCCGAACGAGCTGGCAAGATGCGAAAGTATTCCGGATGTTTTTCCGGCATTCTATCAGTTACTGAATGAGTGGGCGGACGCAGACGACGGCAAATTGTTCGAATTACCTGCTGATCTGAATACGGCCATCGAGCGCTATCTCTCGGACTCTCAGCATTTGTTCGCATATTCTGATCGGCTTGAGATGCAGGTCGCTGCGCTGGCAGAGAGGGTTGAAGAGCTTGGTGTTCTGAAACGAAAGCTTTCCGACAAAGATGCGATGTTGTTTGAATGCACTCAGCGCGAACAGGCCCTGACAGAAGAAGTCGTCGCATTATTGTCCAAGGTCGATGGTCTTGGAGCCGAAGTCACGATGCTCAGCGCCCAGAAGGCCGCGTATGCAGCCAAGACTATGCAATCTGACCTTGCCGTCGCTGCTCATGAACAAACTGCCATGGAGTTGCGAACAGAACTGCGCCTCCAGCGCGCAAGCCTTCTGGAGCTTCGTAATTCGTCTTCCTGGCGTTTGACCCGGCCCATTCGCGCCATAAAGCATCTGCTCAATCGTCTGAGGGCTGCGGCGAAGAGGCGGGTCTGAGAGAAAAATAATTGAGGCAGCAGTAAGCTGGAATTTGATCGAAACGCCGATTCTAGCTACGAGAGAGCGCTTCTGGTATGGCTATTTTTCGAAAACTGAGCACGCATGTATCCGAAATCGACTTCGGACCCTTGTTCGATCCGGAATGGTATCTCGCAACGAACAAGGATGTGCGCGAGGCCGGGATTGATCCGCTGACGCACTTTAAAATGACGGGATGGGCCGAAGGAAGAAAGCCGCATTCTCTTTTCGACACCGAATGGTACCTCGCGACTAATCCAGATGTAGAGGCGTCAGGGATAAACCCATTGACGCACTACATTGTCACGGGTTGGAAAGAGGGACGTAAGCCCAATCGCTTGTTTGATGTCGCCTGGTACTTGGACGCAAACCCCGATATCTGCGCCGCAGCCATAGAGCCACTGACCCACTATATTCAGTTTGGCGCAGCAGAAGGGCGAGAGCCGTTGCTGATCTTCGATACGGCCTGGTACAAAAATCAGGCCAAGAATATCGAGGTCGGTACGAGTCCACTTGCCCACTATGTGAACGAAGGGTGGAGAGCGAGGCTTGATCCTCATCCACTGTTTGATGTGACGTGGTACAGAAAAGCACAAACACTAGCAGACGATTGTGAGCCGTTAGGCCACTTCATTGAAACGGGTGGTAAGAATAGCCCGCACCCTCTGTTTGACGCGACATTCTACCTTCGCAACTGCACTGACATGGAGTCCGCTAACCTTAGTCCACTCGCACACTATCTGATGCATGGGTTCGAAGAGGGGCGTCAGCCGCATCCATTGTTTGACGTCGACTGGTACCGGAAACAATACCCAGATGTGGTACGCAACCGGGTAAACCCGCTGATGCACTATTTGACGCGCGGTTGGCAGCAGGGCCTGAAACCGCACCATTTGTTTGATACAAACTGGTATTTTCATACTTACGCAGACGTCAATTCAGCTGGGAAGGAGCCCCTGGCGCACTACGTGGAGAACGGCGGATTCGCGGGGTTCAATCCGAGCCCTCAGTTCGATTCACACTTTTATCTGACCGCCAATAGCGACGTTCGGCTTTCCGGAATAAATCCGTTGGCACACTACGTTCTGTCGGGGCAACGGGAGGGCCGAAAGACCACGCCTGACCGCCCGGGCCCGGTCTCCGGGACGAACATTCTCGAGCTCGGCGTGCGTGCAAGCGAAGTCGACGTCAAAAATAGTATTCAGCGGATCTACGATATTTGGCCTACCCAGCAGGAAGCCGCATTCAAAGAAGATCTCAAAGCCAATGCAAGGCGCGGAAATCAATCCTCGCCTCTGACGGTATCTGTGATTTTGCCAACTTTCAACAGAGCGGATTCCGTAGCGGAGGCGATCGAGTCGGTGATCCGGCAAACATATCCAAATTGGAAACTTTTCATTGTTGATGATGGAAGTTCTGATGGCACAGAGGATGTTGTCGCGAGCTATTTAAGTGATCCCCGCGTCAAATACATCAAGCAAAAGAACTCTGGGGTCGCATCTGCACGAAACACTGGTCTTTCAATGGCCGATGGCGATTTCATCGCCTATCTGGATAGCGATAATCGTTGGCGTACAGATCACCTCGAGAGTATCGTTCACTTTATGGATGCCGGGAATCTGGATGCGGCGTATTGTGGAATCCGCGCCTATGGCGACGATGGCTCCAAAGAATTCTATCGAGGAGGCGTTTTCTCCTGGAGCGCATGCCTAGAGAGAAATTATATCGATATGAACACTTTCGTTCATCGCCGAAGTGCTTCTGAAACAGAAAACATCCTGTTTGATGAGACTCTCAGAAGACTGGTCGACTGGGACTTTATTCTGAGAGTCTCACGCCAGGCAAAGGTGTCTTACGCACCTTATATCGGCGTCGATTACTACCACGGGTCAAGGGGTGATCGAATCACGTTGACGGAGTATGCCGATGGGCAACTCGCACCGGTGGAAACCTCGATCCGAGATAAGCATCTTCCTGCGTTTTTCCAGCATGAGAATGTGGACGCCTTCGCTTGGCATTTTTTGAGACAATCAAAAGAATCCGGAAGCCAACAAGAAGCTTCCTTGCGACTGCGGTTCTTTCCGGACTACAGGATAAACAACGCTTACCAGTCCCTGTTATATTCCGAGTTTGGCGCAGAAGACGTTTCCAGCGCATCTATCTCCCAGTGTGTTTCGGAAATCGAGCGCGTAAATCATGCTGTGGCAGAACCGCACTATTTTGTCTTCCACTTGCATTGGACGAACCCGATCTTTGCGTCCGGGAGAACGGCAGCGGATGCATCCCGATTGGTTGATGAGTTTATCCGCGACGCTAAGAAATTCCGTCTCCTCGGCGGGAAAATCTATTGGACGGTCCATAATATATTGTCACATGAACCGAAGTACCGAGAGCAGGAACTTCGGCTGGCCAACGCACTTTGTGAACTCGCCGATCAGATACATGTGCATGATGATCTGACCGTTTCCCTGGCATCTGCTCAATATGTTATTCCGATAGAGAAGGTCATCGTCGCTGAACATGGAAATTACATAGGTACTCTGCCTCATGACGTTGAACGATCGCTGGCTCGTGAGAAATTGGGGCTTCCGGCAGATGCTCTGGTCTTTTGCCTGTTCGGCCAGTTGCGCCCTTACAAAGGACTCGATGATATCATACCCGCCTTTGAGGCTGTTAGGCAGGAAAACCCCAGCGCCTGGTTAGTTCTGGCTGGCAAGCCCCTGAGTATAGACGTTGATGAATACAAAGAGCGACTTTCAAAGATTCCAAACGTCGTTTTTCATCCAGCATTCGTTCCAGACGATGAAGTGCAATTGTATCTGAAGGCCGCCGACGTTGCTGTTCTTCCTTACAGGCAAGTGCTTACATCGGGATCGGCGCTGCTTGCATTGTCTTTCTCGCTTCCTGTCATTGCGCCAGATAAGGGCCTTTTAGGCAGCATTATAAAAAACGACTTCAACGGATTCTTGTTTGACCCAAGCGAGACGTTGAACTTGGAGACAGCGATGCGTGAGTTTGCGCTGCTGGACCGCGAAGGTCGGGCCCGTTTGGGAGCCAATGCATTTGAAACGGCGATGTCCTATCGGTGGACTGATTCAAGTCGAAAGCTGCTTCGGTTTATGAAGGGAGAATCAGTAGGCGAAAAGTGTGTTGAGGAGATAAACGGCAGTTTACGGACGTTCTTTGTTAGAGAGGGTGGCGTTCCGATTGCAGACAGGGAATGTTGCGCAATCATCCTTCACTACAATAGCCTGGATGATACTCGGAGTTGTGTCGAAAGCTGCATCAGTCAAGGCGGGCAACTGGGTATTGTTGTTGTGTCGAACGCGGACAGCCTTGAGGATGCCAAGTGTCTACACAATGAGTTTCCCGATATTACCATCATCCAGTCTGAAGATAATATCGGTTACGCGGCTGGAAATAATTTGGGGCTGTCTTATGCGCGCCAAAGGGGATGTGATTTTTTCTGGATACTAAACCCGGATGTGGTGGTTCCTGGCGGCTATCTTGCTGCAATGCTTCGTGGGGTGAGAGACTATCCCGCCACAAATCTTTTTGGATCGCCGATTACTTACGGCTCTGATGAGTCGAGGGTTTGGTATGGCGGGGGTGTAATCGGCTATGAGGATGGTGGCTTTTCGAGCCATCGATTTATGGGAGATCATATATCGTCACTACCCACTGAGCCGTACGAAACGGATTACGTGACGGGTGCAAACATTTTTGGCCGAATGCGCGTGCTGGATCGAATCGGCTATATTCCAGAAGACTATTTCTTGTACTTCGAAGAAACTGACTGGTTTGCGAACGCCGCCAAACTAGGAGAACGAGCCATCCTGTTTCCTTCAATTCGGGTGACGCACTGGAAGCGCTCCGAAGTGGGCGGCTTGCCCACTCGGGCTTACTGCTACTATTTCGTCAGGAATGCACACATTTTCGGCCAGCGATACGCGACGGCGTTTTCAGAACGGCGTGTCGAGAAAATCGATGAATTCATTGAGGCTTGGTCGGCCAAAATCCGCGAGCGTGCTCCCGACATGGCTGAACAGTTTTCCAGCCTTTTCGCCCGCGCTAACGCAGATGGACTTTCTGGGGTTGTTGGTCCTGCGAAGATTTAACCATTGAACCGGATCCGGCTGAAGTCTGGGGCCCTTTGCGGGATCTGGGCCGTGATCGATTTCCAGCCATAGCGATCATTGACTTTCGTTCGAGCGGCAGGGCTGGATGCCAGGTATGCGTTCAGCGCCTCAAAATATCTCTGATGATGCCCGATATCCGTCACAATCAATTTATTCATGCCGCAGAAGATTGGCACGAACGTTGGTGCATCATTATTGAAAAGCTTCGCGATCCCTTCCTGCACGCCTGGCCACCAGGGATTATTGTAGTCATCGATGAGAATTATTCCGCCGGGACTGGTCAATTCCATCGCCACTTTGAAATCATGAATCACGTGATCGGCTGTGTGACCTCCGTCGACGCTGAAAATTGAGAATCTACCGTACTTCTCTCGAATATTTGCGACATCTGCGCCTCTCAGCATCAGGCTATCGCCTTCGATCGTGGAAACGGACGCGGGCCGCACGGAATATTGTTTCGCGTTTTCAATGAACTTGGCTTTGCTTCCCATTCCGGACTGGTCGATGTTGAACTCCTGAGCGTCGAAGACATCTATCGCCAGTGCAGGCAGACCGGGATCCTTCAATGCCTGAAGCCCGAATAGAAACCGTCCATGGTGGACGCCTATCTCGCATACGCCGCCTGAGACATTTATTGACCTTTGTTGAGAGTGCAAGAATGCAAGGATCTCCCAAAGTCCCTTGTCCACCCAGCCCTCAATACTGTCGAACCCGGTCGAAATGTACTGCTCAAGCGGTGCCAGAGGATTGGCGCCTGAAGACATGGGCTTGCGTCTCTCGGGTAATTGAATGGTCGATGCTAGTTGCAGTGTGTCAAGAATTTTGGAGCCAGTATCTTGGCTTTTCGTGAGAAGGAACACGATATCATCCATTTGCGTGACAGGATCCGGTTGTCGGAATGAGTATATTCCAACATGTGGAAGAGCTGATGCCAGAAGCGATTCAATATCAGCGCCATACAAACGATAGTGTCCATGATCGCTCTCTTTTGGGTATCCCCAATCCGTCGTTTTCATTCGTCGCACCGGATCGGGAACCGCCAGGAACAGAATGCCATTTGGTTCTAGTATTCTCATCAATTCCTGAAGTGCGCGGCGATCATCCGGCACATGTTCAAGCACATGATTGCAGATTACGACTTGGTACTCGTTCGATGGGCGATCTATATTCTGCAGGTCTAGCGAGTTGTTGCCATTGTAGACGCTAACTTCGTGTTTCGAAAACCAAGCGCTATTGGCACTTACATCCTCGCTGAATTGCAATGCCTTGCCTTTGAAGAGGCCCCGCGCGACCAATTGCTCCATAACCTTTCGGTACGATCTATGCCGCTCCAGCGAAAAGCACCTGGTGCATTTCGGTTTCAGGCCGGTCGCGGACAGTCTGCCGGACGGACCAAATGCAAACTCCCCACCACCGCATATGTTGCAATTCGTCATCAATATACTCATCCAATCTTGCTCAATATAGGCTGTTTCATCTGTCGAATTCGATCCTCAGGTGCGAGGTGTGTGAACTTGGACTTCCTCATGAGCTGGTCTTGCGCTCCTGCACGGTTTTCCGGTCCTGCCAAGGTTTATCCAGGTTGTTTATCCGGCCGCTTTTCTGAGTTGTGTTTCATTTCCATATGCCTCGTCTGGCGTCGCGTTGCCAAGGGCGGAGTGAGGCCGCTCGTGATTATCGAAGTTCATGCAGTCATCGGTCACGCACTAGGCGACAAAGCCGTCGACGATGGTCTCCAGGATGACGGCCTCTTTTTTACGGTGCGCCACAGGCGTTTGATGAGCCGCAGGCAGGCAAAGCCAGCATGTTGTTCATGAAGCGCAAACGTCCGTCCATGCTGACGCGCACGTCTGAATCGGTCAGCGTCGTGATCCGGGCTGCTCTGGTGAACTGGCTGCTCAGATCTGCATTCATGATATCCTGAGGTGCGTATTTCCGGATGGCATCTCGCAATGCGTCCACGCAGAAGTCCTCATGCATCGTACTGGAGACGCCCACGACAGCCCTTTTCCGGTGGTCCAATCCATGATGGCAACCAGATAGAGGTAGCCACGCTTACCCGGGATAAACGTGATCTTACCACAACAGTCCTGGTTCGGAAGCG